>CADBOV010000187.1 GCA_902796385.1 uncultured Lachnospiraceae bacterium | reverse complement strand
TATATGAAGAACTGATCAAAATGGTCAATAACATGTAGGAGGAAAAAACAGTGAAGATCGTATCCACAGTTGCAGAGGTAAGAGAAATCGTAAAAGGCTGGAGAGCCGCAGGTGAGACGGTGGGTCTTGTTCCGACCATGGGCTATCTGCATGCAGGGCATCAGAGCCTGATCGCAGCCAGCGTAAAAGGAAATGACAGAACCGTAGTCAGCGTATTTGTGAATCCGACCCAGTTCGGACCGAATGAAGACCTGGCCAGCTATCCCAGAGACCTGAACCGGGATGCGGAGCTTTGTGAGAAGACCGGCGCTGATGTGATCTTTCATCCGGAACCGTCGGAAATGTACCCGGACGGATTTGTATCTTTCGTGGATATGAACGGACTTACAAATCATCTGTGCGGACTTTCCCGGCCGGTACATTTCCGTGGAGTATGTACCGTGGTTTCCAAGCTGTTCAATATCGTTCAGCCGGATCATGCATATTTCGGACAGAAGGATGCACAGCAGCTGGCGGTTGTTAAAAGAATGGTAAAGGATCTGAATATGCCGCTGGAGATCGTGGGATGCCCCATCGTTCGTGAGCCGGACGGACTCGCAATGAGCTCACGGAATACCTATATGGATGAAAAGGAGCGAAAAGCCGCATTGATCCTTTCCCAGTCCATCCGCCTTGGTGAGCAGATGGTAAAGGACGGAGAGCGGGATGCTTCCGTAGTAAGAGCAGCCATGATCGCCCTGATCGAGACTGAGCCCATGGCAAAGATCGATTATGTGGAACTGGTGGACGGTCTTACCATGGAGTCGGTGGAAACACTGAAGGGTGAGATCCTTTGTGCCATTGCCGTAAAGATAAATGACAAGGTTCGTCTGATCGATAACTTTATCGCTGAGGTAGAATAGAATCCGGTCCGGTCATAAACGGAACCCCGGATGCAGGATATGAATAAAAGATTTGATTGAAATGCAAGGAGAGAAGATATGCTGATCAATGTATTAAAGAGCAAGATCCATCGCGCAACCGTAACACAGGCGGAACTGAACTACATCGGTAGCATTACCATCGATCGGGACCTGATGGATGCATGCGGGCTGATCGAGTATGAAAAGGTACAGATCGCGGACGTGGACAACGGCTCCCGGCTGGAAACCTATGTGATCGCAGGAGAGCGCGGAAGCGGAGTGATCTGTCTTAACGGTGCGGCAGCAAGACATGTGACCACGGGTGACCGTGTGATCATCATGAACTATGCAATGATGACACCGGAGGAATTCGCTGAGAATCCGCCGAGAGTTATTTTCGTGGACGGAGAAAATCATATCACCAGAGTCAGCCGCTATGAGAAGCACGGCCGTCTGGAGGATATGCCGGAGGAAGCATAAAAAGAAAAAAAGAATAAGGAGGCGGGTTCTATGCTTTCTGGAAAGAATATCGTGCTTGGCGTTTCCGGCGGGATCGCTGCATATAAGATGGCAAATGTGGCAAGCATGCTGGTGAAGCTGCATGCGGACGTGCATGTGGTTATGACACGGAATGCGACACATTTTATTACGGCAGAAACCTTTGAAGTTCTGACGAAGAATAAAGTGTATATCGATGTATTTGATGAGGCGGATGACAAGGCGCATGTACCGCATATTTCACTCGGTACCGGTGCTGACTGTATCCTGATCGCACCTGCCACCGCAAATGTGGTAGGAAAGATCGCAAACGGGATCGCGGATGACATGCTGACCACCATGGTGCTTCCTGCACGCTGCCCGATTCTGATCTGCCCGTCCATGAATGTCTATATGCTGGAAAATGCGATCGTTCAGGATAATATAAGGAAATTAAAGGAGTTCGGCTATCAGATCATTGAGCCGGCGGAGGGTTATCTTGCCTGCGGATATGAAGGAAAGGGCAAGCTTCCGAAGGAAGAGGAACTGGTTGAACAGATCCTTCTTGCGGCAGCCTGCGAAAAGGATCTGGCAGGAAAGAAGGTTGTGGTTTCCGCAGGACCGACGGAAGAACCGCTGGATCCGATCCGTGTGATCACAAATCATTCCTCCGGAAAGATGGGATATGCCATTGCCAAAGCCGCTGCATATCGCGGCGCATCCGTAACGCTGGTTTCCGGACCGACTGCACTGGAGACACCTTTGGGTGTGAAGCTTGTATCGGTTCATACGGCGGAGGAGATGTTCCGGGGGGTAACGGAGAATGCGGAGGATGCGGATATCGTTATCATGTCCGCAGCGGTTGCGGATTATACGCCGGCTACCGTAGCGGATCAGAAGATAAAGAAAAAAGAGGGAGATCTTTCCATCCCGCTGAAGCGGACGAAGGATATCCTGCTTACCCTCGGACAGAATAAGAAGCCGGGACAGTTTATCTGCGGATTTTCCATGGAAACGGAGAATCTTCTGGAGAATTCGGCTGCGAAGCTGGAAAAGAAGAATGCGGACATGATCTGCGCCAATTCTCTTACACAGGAGGGAGCCGGATATCAGGTGGATACAAATATCCTGACGCTTATCACAAAGGAAGGAAATGAACAGCTTCCGAAGCTTTCCAAACTGGAAGCGGCGCATAAAATTTTCGATAAAATCCTTAGCCTCCAAGATTGAAAGAAAAGATGGATTATGGTACAATAGTCGGGATTAATGCGTGAGGAGGGACTATGGAAACATATAAGCAGGAATTTATCGAATTTATGATCGATTGTAACGTGCTTCGCTTCGGTGATTTCGTAACAAAGAGCGGACGAAAGACGCCTTTCTTTGTAAATACGGGATTCTACCGGACAGGAAATCAGCTGAAACGGCTGGGTGAGTATTACGCGAAAGCAATCCATGAAGCCTTCGGGACAGAGTTTGATGTGCTGTTCGGACCCGCATATAAGGGGATTCCGCTTTCGGTTGCAACCACGATTGCAATTTCGGAAGAATACGGAAAAGAGATCCGCTATTGCTCCAACCGGAAAGAGATCAAGGATCATGGGGATACCGGTATCCTTCTCGGCGGACCGGTAAATGAGGGAGATAAGGTTGTGATCATTGAGGATGTGACCACTGCCGGAACCTCGATCCGTGAAACCCTTCCGATCCTTCAGTCCGTCGGTGCGGTTGATGTGCTGGGACTGGTTGTATCCGTTGACCGGATGGAACAGGGACAGACGGAAACCAAATCTGCATTGCAGGAGATACAGGAGAACTTCGGTCTTAAGACCACGGCGATCGTTACCATGGCTGACGTAGTGGAACATTTATACGGAAAGCCGTACAAGGGACAGGTAGTGATCGATGACGAGATGAAGGCGAGGATCGATGCATATTATGAAATCTATGGCGTAAAGGCATAAATCGGAACCTGAGTTGAAACGGGACTTGCTACAAGGAGGGTAAAATGGAACGCGTTTACAGACAGATGAAGCATGTAGGTGCATTTAATATCACGTTGGGAGTGCTTCTGATCGTGTTCGGGATCACTATGGGTGTTCTGAATGTGGTATCAGGAGGAAAACTGCTTAAGAGCAGAAAACAGATATTATTCTAAATAACCGGAGCGGCAGAGGGATTCTTCTGCCGTTTTGGATTTAAAGGAGAAGGTGACATATGGATAACATAGATATTCGGATCTTACAGTGTCTCAGTAATAATGCCAGACTTCCGGCATCGGCCATCAGTGAGGAAATCAGCCTTTCGGTATCGGCGGTGATCGAGCGGATCAAGAAGCTGGAGGCATCGGGGATCATCAAGGGTTACACGATCCAGATCGATCAGGAGATTCTGGGGAATAAAATGATCGCGCTTATGGATGTTTCGCTGAAGCATCCGGATTATTTTGATGACTTTGTTGAACTTGTAAAGAAGAACAGCAGCATTGCTTCCTGTTATTATCAGACGGGTGAATTTGATTTTGTGCTCCGGATCGTAACGGATACCACTGACAGTCTGGACCGGGTATACAAGGTGATCAAGGGCTTTGAGGGAGTGGAAAAAACGGAGACGCATATTGTTTTGAAGACCATCAAAGAAGAAACTGCTTTGCTGCCGGAGAATCTGGGGAGTCCGGAGACGTCTCATTCAAAGAAAGAATCATGAGGATACAGGTAAATGGATACAAATAAGAAAAAACTCGGTCTGGTTCTGGAAGGCGGAGGAATGCGGGGAATCTATACGGCGGGTGTTCTGGATGAGTTCCTGGAACATAAGATCAAGGTGGATTGTCTGGCGGGGGTATCTGCCGGAATTCTTCATGGGATCTCCTACATTTCCGGGCAATACGGAAGAAATGTCCGCTACATGGTAAAATACCGGGACAACAAGAGGTTCATGAGCCTCAGTTCCCTGTTCCGGACAGGAAATATCTGTGAAACAGAATTCTGTTACCATGAAATTCCCGAAAAACTGTTTCCGTTTGACTTCGAAACATTCCGGAAGAATGCAGAGGAAACGGAGGTTTATTCGGTCTGCACAAATCTGGAAACAGGAAAGGCGGAGTATATCCGGATCTTTGATGTGCTGGGGCAGATCGATGCGATCCGTGCTTCGGCATCCCTGCCGCTGGTGTCGGAGACCGTGGAATATGACGGGATGAAGCTGCTGGATGGCGGAACGGCGGACAGTATCCCCATGCAGTTCATGCTGGATCAGGGGTGCGAAAAGAGCGTCGTGATCCTTACACGCCCCAGGGGATATCAGAAGGGCGCGGATAAGACCATGCCGATCATGAAGCGGAAATATAAAGAATATCCGAAGTATGTGGCGGCTGCGGGAAACCGTCAGGAGGAATATAACCGGACGCTTGAGCTGGTTGCGGACTGCGAGGAGACAGGACAGGCATTTGTGATCAGCCCCAGCAGGGACTTAGGTGTCAGCCGGACGGAAAAGAATATTGAGAAACTGAAACGGATGTATAAACTGGGCAGATTTGACGCACAACAGAGAATGGAAGAGATACTTGCATATGTTAAAGGATAATGTATTAAGTGCATTGGAGAATGAACGCCCGAATCCGATTTCGGGACAGAGGCTTGCAGACCGTTTCGGTGTTTCCAGAAACGCAGTGTGGAAAGTGATCGGCCAGTTGAAGGAGGAAGGTCACAGGATCGGGACGGACGGTCGGAAGGGTTACTATCTGGAGGAAGAATCCGACCGGATCTCGGAAGCGGGAATCCGGCTGTTTCTGGAACAGGAAAAGGATCTTTCGATACAGGTATATGATTCCATTGATTCCACGAACAATGAGGCGAAAAGAAGGCTGGGAGCAGGAGAGAGCGGAAATCTGCTGATCGTTTCGGATGCCCAGACTGCCGGACGGGGAAGGATGGGACATACATTTTACTCGCCGGAACATACCGGGATCTACATGACACTCAGTGTTGAACTGTCAAGTCCGCTGTATCAGCCGGAAAAGATCACTCTGGCAGCGGCAGTGGCGGTTGTACGGGCGGTTGAACGGTATCTGGAGGAACCGCTGGGATTAAAGTGGGTAAATGATATCTTCTATAAGAAGAAAAAAGTCTGCGGGATCCTCAGCGAAGGGATCACGGATCTGGAAACCGGACTGATCCAGCATGCGATCGTAGGAATCGGATTAAATGTAAGACCGGGAGATTTCCCGGAGGAGCTTGTGGATATCGCAGGAAGTCTTGATCTGACCCGGCCGGACAGAAACCGGATCATAGGAGGGATCACGGAAGAACTCCTCAGGATATACCGGGACCTGGATGATGAAGAATATATGGATACTTATATGGAGCATTCCATTCATCCGGACCTTGTTTTGCAGTATCTGGGGAAATAATACGACGAAAAATAAAAAAATTCATACAATGAAAATAATTATTGACAGATACATTTCCTTATGATAAGATACATTCTGTTGTCGGACTGGCAGCGGTTTGCGCGAGTGGCTCAGCGGTGGAGCATCTCCTTGCCAAGGAGAGGGTCGCGGGTTCGATTCCCGTCTCGCGCTCTTGGGGATT
>CADBOV010000186.1 GCA_902796385.1 uncultured Lachnospiraceae bacterium | reverse complement strand
GTTTTCCGACAATGATACAAAGGTTAAATTTGTTGATGGTAACGATACGATTGAAGGAACGTACGATAACAGTGCTAAAACAATTACAGTAACGGCATCCGGTGTCAAAATGACATTCAAGAAGAAATAACAACATGCAGGCGGTCGCGTAGACCGCCTGTCTTACTTAGTGATTAAAATGGAAACAGGAGGAAATGGTCTTGGAAGACAGAAATTTTCAAAATCCGATAAATCCATTTGATGTGGGACCGCAGACCTACGGGAATCCGGAAACACCTGCTAAGACCGGTTACGAAATGCCACAGGGAAAGCCTGTTTTCGAGTTCCCTGATTTTGATCAGCAGCCCTACAGTAAGCAGGAATACAATCCGTATTATGTGACATTTGATCCTGCCCGGGAAGAAACAGAAGAGAAAAAACCGGGAAAGAGCAAGGCACTTCCGATCATTCTGATCTCAACCGGTGTCATCGCGGCCCTTACGGTTGTAATGCTCTGGGTACTTGGATTTTTCCATTCAAAGAACGGAAAATATGTATGGGACGATTATCTTTTCCATGATATGTCCGCAGAGCTTACCATTGACGGGGATGAAGGAAAAATCCTGATCACATCGAAGGAAGACCTGAAGACAATGTCCTGTGAAGTATATTTTGAAAAAGATACGGTAACACTGATCGCTGAGGACGGAAGATATCTGACCGGAAAATACAACCGGAAAAATCAGGTGATCGTTTTTGAAGACGATCCATACCTCGGAACGGATATAGAACTTGAAAAGCAGGATGACTGATAGGAGTTAAGCTATGAACTGGAGAGAATATGTCAGAAAGGTGGATCCCTATACACCGGGAGAACAGCCGAAGTCTGAAAATGTCATAAAACTGAACACGAATGAAAACCCGTATGGTCCGTCCGATAAAGTGAAGAACTGTTATTCGGACCTGGAACTGCTGAAGAAATATCCGGATCCGGCTGCTTCGGATCTGGTAGATGCCCTTGCAGACTATCATAAGGTTGATCCGGGGCAGGTTTTTGTCGGGGTCGGAAGTGATGATGTGCTGGGAATGGCATTTATGACATTTTTTAACTCCGATCGTCCGATCCTTTTTCCTGACATAACCTATTCATTTTATCCGGTATGGGCATCCCTGTTTGGGATCCCTTATCGTACCATGGCTCTGACAGAGGATTATTCCATCCGTCCGGAGGACTATATGCAGGAAAACGGCGGTGTCGTTTTCCCGAATCCGAATGCTCCCACGGCAAAACTTCTGGATCTTACATCCGTGGAAGAGATTATTAAAGCAAACCGGGACAGGATTGTGATCGTGGACGAGGCATATGTGGATTTTGCTCCGGAGGGAAGCTCCGCATTGCCGCTGGTGGATCGATATGACAATCTGCTTGTGGTTCGAACCTATTCAAAATCCAGGTCCATGGCCGGCCTCAGGATCGGATATGCCATCGGACAGAAGGAACTGATCGACTGTCTGCAGGCGGTAAAGTATTCGTATAATTCCTATACCATGAATCGTCCTTCCATATTATATGGCTGTGCAGCAGTTGCAGATGAGGATTATTTCAGGGAAACCATTTCAAAGATCATAAATACGAGAGAGTGGTTTGTGAAAGAACTGGAAGAACTCGGGTATGAAGTGCTTCCTTCTTCCGCAAATTTCGTATTTGCATCTCCCGGGAATATGTCCGCGGAAGAAGTGTTCCTTAAGGCGAAAGAGAAGGGGATCTATTTCCGGTATTTCAAACAGCCGAGGATCGAACGGTTCCTTCGGATCACCATCGGAACCGATCAGGAAATGAAGCAGGTGGTTCAATTCCTGAAGGATAATTGCACTTGACATAATGAACAAAAAATTATATCATATTTCTGTTATACTTTTGCATGTATAACAAAAAAACTTAATAAGGAGGTGCTCCTGTGGAACCGTCTACCATAATCATCTGTGCCATCATAGTTATTGTGGCCGTTGTGATCACCTGGTTCGCAGCTATCGCATATCGTAAGAATATTGCGGAAGCAAAGCTGGGCAAGGCAGAAGACAAGGCCAGAGAGATTATAGATGAAGCCTTAAAGGACGCTGAAACAAAGAAGCGGGATATCCTGCTGACTGCCAAGGAAGATGCTTTGAAGACAAAGAATGACCTTGACAAGGAAGTAAAGGAACGTCGCAACGAGATTCAGCGAATGGAGAAGAGAGTTCTGTCGAGAGAGGAGAATCTTGATAAAGAGAGCGACACCTTGGAGCGCAGGGAGCAGTCCCTG
>CADBOV010000185.1 GCA_902796385.1 uncultured Lachnospiraceae bacterium | reverse complement strand
GGATATAGAATGCGATACTGTACTTTCCGAATGCAAACTCTCC
This sequence comes from uncultured Lachnospiraceae bacterium, assembly GCA_902796385.1. Lineage (GTDB taxonomy): Bacteria > Bacillota > Clostridia > Lachnospirales > Lachnospiraceae > Eubacterium_Q. Next base: position 3,581 of record CADBOV010000185.1, on the reverse strand, counting down.
CGGGGAAGCCCATGTTTCAAGTTCTTTATAATAATCCTCCAATGCCTGGGCTGAGAAAATTTCAGTGTTTTGTATCACGTATCGATGATAGTAAGATGTATAGTTGTGTACGTACATTATACATGAGAACATCATAAGAAACAGAGATCCGATTTGAATATATCCACCGACAATCTTTTTTTTGTCCGATTTGGATGCCATAAGTAATACAGCAGCAAAAGATGCGAAGAAACTGTAACCTCCAATACCTCCATACCAGGTTATGCCTTTGCCGAATGCCTTCCATACGTTATAGGAGGCTGTGCCTGTACCGTTCGACCGCAGGACTTCATAGAAGGGTACGGCAGTCAGTGCAAGGCAGATCAGAAAAACAGATGCGAGTATAAAGGTGACTACTTTTTTTGAGAAATCTGCCTGTTTCGTGTTCACTTGTTTGAATTGATTTTCATATACCGGATAATTCATGATTCTATCCCCTTTCTTTTTAATCTGAAACTGTTTCGGGTTTGGATTAACAGTTTCGATACATTTATCATAGCGCTGTAAGATCAAAAAAGAGGACGGATGTAATAATTTCAGAAACGGGTGTAAAAAAATGACAACGCCGAAGCAGTCATCTGCTTCGGCGTTTCTTCGGATACTGTTATCAGTTATCCTTTTCATTCTCTTTTCTTTCCATATTCTTTCTGGCAGCGGCCAGCATCAGCTTGATCCGGTTAACCTGATTTACTTCGGAAGCACCCGGGTCGAAGTCGATGGGTACGATGTTTGAATCCGGATATACCGCACGCAGCTTTTTGATTACACCCTTTCCGATGATATGGTTCGGAAGACATGCAAAGGGCTGTGCACAGACGATATTCGGTGTTCCGGAATGGATCAGCTCAACCATTTCACCGGTCAGGAACCATCCCTCGCCGGTTTCATTTCCGATGGAAACGATCGGGCGGGCATAGTCTGCGATGGAATGGATATCTACCGGGGCGGAGAACCGCTTGGACTCGGCAAGAGCCTTTGCCATGGGTTTACGCATATGCTCCATATACTTGATCGCTGCATTACTTGCAATCTGGGCTCCCAGTGGTTTGCCCAGGAATTCATGACGGTATTCCGCATTGAAGAAACTGTAAAGCATGAAGTCTGTCAGGTCCGGCATAACGGCCTCGGCGCCTTCCTGTTCCAGAAGGTCAACCAGATGGTTGTTCGCGGAGGGCAGGAACTTAACCAGAATCTCACCTACGATACCGACTCTCGGTTTCTTCATGTCTTCATGGATCGGGATCCGGTCGAAGTCGCGGATGATATCGCGGCAGATCTTCTTGAAGTTGTGGGAACCACGTTCGATATCGCGTACGCAGATCCGTTCCCATTTCTTATGCAGTTTATTGACGGAGCCCGGTTTCTTTTCATAAGGACGGGTATGATAAACCACCCGCATGAAAATGTCTCCGTACATCAGTGCATGTAATGCACACTTGATGGCTTTCAGGTTGTATTTGAATCCTTCGTTTTTCTCAAGGCCCTGGGCACTGACGGAGATTACGGGGATCTGGGAATATCCTGCCTTTGCTAGAGCGCGGCGGATGAATCCCACATAGTTTGTGGCACGGCAGCCGCCTCCGGTCTGGGTAATGGCCACGGCCAGATTGTTCACATCATATTTTCCGGAGGTGATCGCCTCCATCATCTGGCCTACGACGATGATCGAAGGATAGCATGCATCATTATTTACGAATTTCAATCCGGTGTTGATGGTTTCACGTTCTGCATCCGGCAATACAACAAAGTTGATATGTAAATGCCGGAGTGCGGCCTGCAGCATATCGAAATGAATCGGAGACATCTGCGGACAGAGAACCGTATAATCCTTCTTCATCTGTTTCGTGAATTCCACACGCTTCAGTGCAGTGGAAACCGGATTTGCCTTTACATTGTGCTTCTTTCTGGCCTTTACGGCGGAGAGAAGAGAACGGATCCGGATCCTTGCTGCACCAAGATTGGATACTTCATCGATCTTCAGAACCGTATAAATCTTATTTGAATTGGAAAGGATATCATTCACACAGTCTGTGGTTACCGCATCCAGTCCGCATCCGAAGGAGAAGAGCTGGATTAGTTCCAGATTCTCACTGGTCTTGACATAGTTGGATGCCCGGTACAGACGGGAGTGATACATCCACTGGTCCGAAACGATGAGCGGACGCTCCACCTCGGACAGATGGGAAATGGAATCCTCGGAAAGAACCGCAACTCCGTAGGAATTGATCAGTTCGGGAATACCGTGGTTGATCTCCGGGTCAACGTGATACGGACGACCGGCCAGAACGATACCCAGCTTTCCGGTCTTGTTCAGGAAGGCGATGGTTTCTTCACCTTTCCGTCTTACATTTTCCTTAACGCGGTTTGCTTCGGCGTAGGCTGCATCAACGGCTTTGCTGATCTCGTCCTTTGTTACGTCGGTATATTTCTTGAACTCACGCAGCATCCGGGCCTTCAATGCTTCCGGGTTGTCCAGTGCCAGGAAGGGACGGATGTATGTGATGTTATTTGTCTGGATCTCCTCCATGTTATTCTTGATGTTCTCGGAATAGGAGGTTACGATCGGACAGTTGTAGTGATTGTTTGCATCCGGTGTCTCGTTCATTTCGTAAGGAACACAGGGATAGAAAATGGTGGAAAGTCCCTGCTTTACCAGCCACATAACGTGTCCGTGGCTGATCTTTGCCGGATAGCATTCGGTATCACTGGGGATGGATTCGATTCCCATGTTGTAGATTTCCTTGGAGGACTTGGGGGAAAGGATAACCCTGTAACCCAGATGCGTCAAAAATGTATGCCAGAACGGATAGTTCTCATACATATTCAGCACGCGGGGAACACCGATCTCACCACGCTTTGCCTTTTCTAAAGGAAGCGGCTCATAATTAAAGAGCTGCTGATACTTGTAATCATAAAGGTTCGGCATGTTCTCTGCATTTTTCTTCATACCGAGACCGCGCTCACAGCGGTTACCCGTAATGAAACGACGACCGCCGGTGAATTTGTTGATCGTCAGAAGGCAGTTGTTTGTACAGAGTCCGCAACGTGCCATCTGTGTTTCATAGGTAAGCTCCTTTACATCCGCTTCGGAAATGGTAGTGGATGTGAAGCCTTCCGTATAATTCTCGCGGGCGATCAGGGCTGCACCGAACGCACCCATGATACCGGCAATGTCCGGACGGATGGGTTCACGACCGGAAACCAGCTCGAATGCACGGAGAACCGCATCATTATAGAAGGTTCCTCCCTGTACTACAATCTGGTGCCCCAGCTGTTTGGGGTCGGTCAGCTTAATTACCTTAAGAAGTGCATTTTTAATAACGGAATAAGCAAGACCGGCGGAAATATCCTCGACGGATGCGCCTTCCTTCTGTGCCTGCTTAACCTTGGAATTCATAAATACGGTACAACGGGAACCCAGGTCAATGGGGGTCTTCGCCGTCAGTGCGATCTCCGCAAAGTCATGTACCTCATAATCCAGAGAACGTGCAAATGTCTCGATGAAGGATCCGCATCCGGAGGAGCAGGACTCGTTCAGCATG
>CADBOV010000184.1 GCA_902796385.1 uncultured Lachnospiraceae bacterium | reverse complement strand
CTGCTGTATGAGTATCCATCCGGGGAGAAGAACTGTTATCGTTCGATTCTTTTTACAACGAAGCAGGACCTGTCTCATTTGGATGGCTCCGTGCAGTGGGTATTCCGGAGTCCCTTCCGTCCGAATCATAAGCGGAAGAACTGGTTCGTGGATGTGAGTGTGATCCCGGAGACGGAAATGGAGCACATCGAGGTGAAGGATGCGGATCTTCGTATGGAGCGTTTTCATTCCGGCGGAAAGGGCGGACAGAACGTGAATAAGGTGGAGACCGGCGTGCGGCTGGTACATTTACCGACGGGGATCACCGTGACTTCAACAGCAGAGCGGACACAGGCGATGAACCGTGCAGATGCATTGCGGAAGCTGAAAGTCATCCTGTCGCGGATGGAGGATACATCCAGAGCAGATCAGAAGAATGCGGCATGGAGAGAGCATACACGGCTGCAGCGGGGAAATCCCGTAAGGGTCTACAGTGGGCCGGAATTTCGACTGGCAAAGGAACGGTAGTGTGTACTACGTTGTCATCATAATCTGAATACATAAACAAATCTCCTTTCGTGGTTTGAATCTGATTTAAATGGTGGCATAAGACAAATCTGTCTTGAATGACTTTGATGATCAGGCTCGGAAAATTCCAACCCGGATCATATATGGGACATTTTTGACCCATTTGTCCGTCTACAATATGATTCGGAAACAGAAAAAAATACAAATTTGTCTTTTGCGTCCGTTTACAATAGGAATCAGAAAGAATAAATGATCGAAGAAAAGGAGGATGTGCATATGTATACAAAGCAGTCAAAGAAGATGCTGGCACTTGATATTTTAGATATTCTCCGGAGATATACGGATGTGGATCATAACCTCAGCCAAAAGCAGATCGAGGAGATCCTGCGTAAGGATTACGACATGGTAGTGGACCGGAAGAGTATCAAGAGAAACATCCTGGATCTTATCGATATAGGAATCGACATTCAGTGCAGTGAACGGACGCGAATGGTTTACAGTCAGGATTCAGGTGAGAAGGAAGAACAGACGATCTGCACGGGTTTTTATCTTCAGAGAGAGATCATGGACTGTGAACTCCAGTTCCTGATCGACAGTGTTCAGAATGCGGAGTACATTTCCGGCCGGCAGAGAGACGAACTGGTTCAGAAGCTGGAGGGACTTTCCAGTATGCATTTCCGAAAGACCGCGAGAGCACGTGGGATCCGTAAGGAAAGATCCGGAAATAATCAGCTGTTCTATTCCCTGGAGATCATCCGTGATGCCATCGCAAATCATAAGATGGTTCGGTTCTTATACAAGGGATTTCGATATGGTGCGTCCGGAGTTGTAGAGAAGTTCAGTGAGCATGTGGTTACCCCGATCGATACGGAGATCTGTGACGGTGAGTACCTGCTGTATGTTGAGAATGCTACAGGAGACGAGGAAACCTACCGGATCGACTATATTTCCGAAATGAAAGCAATCAAAACTACCGGAGTAAGAAAGTACTGGAGCCGCGTTGATTCAAATGCTGCGACGGAAAGAACCGTGATATTCCGGGCACGTGAAGATATGATCCCTTCATTTGTGTATCGTTTTGGTGAAGACTCACTCCGTGTCGATGAAACGGATGGTGGATGGCTTCAGGTGTCTGTCAGAACAAGCTACGACAGAGCGTTGGAATATGCGCTGAGAAATGCAATGGATACTACCATCGTTGAACCGAAGGCTCTTCGTGACCAGGTTGTGGACAGGCTTCGGCATGGGCTGGACGGATATATTGATGATTCATACGGGAGAGTGGGATGAAAATGTTCCGTATACCGGTGGTTTACTGACACGTGGCGATATATCTGTTATGATTGGATAGAATAAGAGAAACGGGAGGTTTATCATGTTTGAGATTGTCGGAAGAAAATGTACGGCGATCTGCTACGCAACAGTTGTTGAAGACGAGGCGGTGGAGCAGATCCGCCGGATGTGTGATTATGAGATGACAGAGGGATCGAAGGTTCGGATCATGCCGGATGTGCATGCCGGAAAGGGATGCACCATCGGAACTACCATGACCATCGTTGATAAGGCGGTCCCGAATGTGGTTGGAGTGGATATCGGCTGCGGGATGTACACCGTAAATCTCGGGAAGGCTGATATCGATTTGGAAAAGTTTGATGAGGCAGCACATTTTATTCCTTCGGGAATGAACACCTGGGAGGGACGGCAGGAGAAGTTCGACCTTCAGGAACTAATCTGCTATCGGGAACTGAAGAATACCGGGCGGATTGAGAGGAGTCTGGGAACTCTGGGTGGAGGAAATCATTTCATTGAGATCGATGTGGCTGAGGACGGAACGAAGTATCTGGTGATCCACAGCGGAAGCAGGAACCTGGGAAAGCAGGTGGCAGAGCTGTATCAGCAGCTGGCGGTCGATCTGAATAAGGGAATCGGAGAGTATCTGGAGGCGAAAGAGGAACTGATCCGGACCTACAAGGAGCAGGGGAGAAGAAGTGAGATCCAGAAAGCTCTGAAGGAGCTGAAGTGGAAGAAGGAGACTCTGCAACCGGATATTCCGGATGACCTTTGCTACCTTAGCGGAAAGTATCTGGATCGTTATCTGCATGATGTGGAGATCTGCCAGAGATTCGCGCGGAGAAATCGCGAGAAGATGGCGGAGATTCTTCTGGATCGCACAGGGATAGCTGCCGGTGAGGCATTTCACACGATCCACAACTATATCGATACAGAGGAGAGGATCCTTCGGAAGGGCGCTATCGCAGCGCATGCCGGGGAGAGGGTTCTGATCCCGATCAACATGCGGGACGGAAGTGTTCTTGCCGTGGGAAAAGGAAATCCCGAGTGGAACTATTCTGCGCCTCATGGCGCGGGACGGCTCATGTCACGAAAGAAGGCCAAGAATGAACTCTCCATGGAAGAGTATCGTGAGACGATGAAGGGAATCTACACAACCTCGGTAAACGAGGCAACTCTTGATGAGGCGCCGATGGCCTATAAGTCCCTGGATGACATCATCGGTGTGATCCGGGAGGCAGTAGATGTCATTGAAGTGCTGAAGCCGATTTATAACTTTAAGGCTTCGGAGTGACAGGTGAATTCTTTTTGCAACATGAATCAGAACGAACCGGGCAGGAGACTGTCCGGTTCATTCTTTGAGTGGATTTATGAAAGTGTTTTGACGTTGTGAGACATCAGACGCATTACATAACTATTCAAGGTCCCATGGTGTGAGAGTAATGCGATGTCCATCTCCATGTACTTCATCATCAGAGTTACGATCTTATTCCAATCAGAAGATGATGCATTTCTAAGAGTGACTTCAAAACAATGCTCGGTTCTCTTGTATGTGCCTATTTTTCTTTTGACATCTCTCTTTTGCTGAAGGGAAAGCTTTTTACCGAAAACATCGGTCAATGCATCCAATCCGCGTTTTGATACAAGGAACTGTACATCATTGGCATCCGGCCGGTGGCGCAAGCGTACACTTGAAATAAAAGGAGTAATTAAACGGTCTGCCTCATTGTATTCGCCTTCACATATCTCTTTCAGGGTTTTGTCCTTCAGGATCGTATTCTTGATATCAACGTAATCGTGTTCTTCATCGATGCGAATGCTTTTCATCCGATGGATAGGAAAGCGCCGGATCGGATATACCGACTCCCTTTCAGAATCCTCTTTTGCATGCCGATCCACGATTTTTTTCTGCCTATCTAGTAATCCGACAACATAATAGATTCCGTCGGCTATGTAAATCTTATAGGGGGTGAAGCCTTCATGCGTTTCGGATGAATGCAGTTTTTTATCAAATCCATATGACAGGATATCGAAGTTGATGCAAAGCTTGTCATTGATGGCATAGTCGATGTATTCCAGATTATGGAACAGATCCGTTTCCAGCTTTATCTG
>CADBOV010000183.1 GCA_902796385.1 uncultured Lachnospiraceae bacterium | reverse complement strand
GATCAGACCTATGTGGAGTTTTACCGGACTCTGGTCCGCCAGAACTGCCCGAAAACGCAGCTTGTTTTGTGTGATTCGATCAAGGATGCCAGAAATGCCATGCTGGAAAGGCACATGGATTTCTTTCTGGCTGATTTTGTCGTGGTCAGGAACAAGGGGATGGATATCTCCGGATTCCGTTTTTTGGAAAGTGTCCGGTCGGTGACGGAGTATCGCTTCACACCTATCTTTCTGGTGACGGATATGGCGGATGAGCGGTTGTTTGCATATAACCGCCTGCATTGCTACTGTTATTATCAGCGGCCCCTTTGCATGAATCTGTTCCGGGAGGATCTGATCCCGTATCTGTCTTATCTGGAGAAAAACAGCGGAAAGGAAAAGAGAGAGGAACAGGTTTATTTTTTCAGGAACCGGACAGCCCTTTATACCGTCAGCGAATCAGAACTGGTGATGTTTAAAATGCAGACCAGGAGGGGGACGGTTTATACCACGGACGGATCCTTCGAGGCGGATGTCAGGGTTCTTCGGAATTGCAAAGAGCTGACCGGTTCCGATCATTTTGTGAAATGTAACAGGGAATGCTATGTGAACCCGGATTTTATACGGAGGGTGGACAGGGACCAGGTTGTCCTGAAAAGAAATTTCGGAACGGTCCGCCTGACGGAATGCGGGAAAAAGAATCTGGAACGAAAGATGAAAAAATGAGTGCCATCTTTGATACGTTTGCTTGAAGAGAAGGCCGATTTCTGATAAAATGAGAAAGACATGGTCTGTCAGAGTGCCGGAAGACGACAACCCATGACAGGAGGAGATTTCAATGATCATCAAAAACGGAACAATCGTGGATCCTGCAGAGGGGATCATGGAAACGGGGACCTTATATATCAAGGGGAACCGTGTGGAGAAAATGATCCCGGGGCAGTACAGTCCGCAGGCTTCGGATGCGGAAGATACAGTGATCGATGCGGAAGGGAAATATGTGATTCCCGGACTGATCGATCTGCATGTTCATTTTCGTGATCCGGGACAGACGTATAAGGAAGATATCGCAACGGGTGCGGCAGCAGCTGCAGCCGGAGGAGTCACTACGGTCTGCGCCATGCCGAATACGAGTCCTACCGTGGATTCGGTCGAAACACTTCGCTATGTGCTGGATAAGGCTGCGAAGGAAGCACCGATCCGTGTGGAACAGGTATCGGCCATCACCCTGGGGGAAGGGAATGAAACCCTGGTTGATATTTCAGCCATGAAGCAGGCTGGAGCCATTGCGTTCTCCGAGGACGGAAAAAGTGTGATGGATACCGCACTGTTCCGGGAAGGACTGCGGCAGATCGCAGCAGTGGACGGAGTTGTCATGTCCCACTGTGAAGATAAGGATCTGGTGGCCGGCGGTGTGATGAATGCCGGACCGAAGCAGGAAGAACTGGGATATCCGGGTATCACAAATGCAGTTGAGGATGTGATCGCGGCCAGGGACATTTTTATGGCAAATGAGCAGGGAGTGCAGCTGCATCTCTGTCACTGTTCCACAAAGGGAACCGTGGAACTGATGCGTATGGCAAAACGCCTGGGATACCGGGTGACCGCTGAAGTCTGCCCGCATCATTTTACACTTACGGATGCGGACATTCCGGGGGATGAAGGAAACTGGAAGATGAATCCTCCCCTTCGGAGTGAAGAGGATGTACGCGCCCTGATCGAAGGTCTTCGTGACGGAAGCATGGATGTGATCTCCACGGACCATGCACCTCATGGAGAGGATGAAAAGAAGAACGGATTCAGATCCCCCTTCGGGATCGTAGGGCTGGAAACCAGCGCGGCACTTACATTTACGGCACTGGTTGCACCGGGACTGATCACCATGCAGCGCATGGTTGAACTGATGAGTGCGACGCCTGCAAAGATCATCCGTGTGGATCATGAAAGAGGAACACTTCGCGCCGGAGCACTGGCGGATGTGGTTATTTTTGATCCGAATACGGAATGGACCGTGGATCCGGAGAAGTTCAGATCAAAAGGAAAGAATACACCGTATGCGGGAAAGACCCTTCTGGGGCGCGTGGTCACCACGATCTGCGACGGAAAGATAGTATATCAGTCATAACAGACAAAAGAAACCAGAGACAAAAGGAGACACAAAATGATTTCGAAACTGATTCAGGAAATTGAGAAGAAGGACGCACCGATCGTAGTAGGACTGGATCCGCAGCTTGGATTCCTTCCGAAGCATCTGATGGAGCAGGGGATCAAGGAGTACGGCGAATCGCTGGAAGCAGTTGCCGCAGCCGTATTTGAATTCAACAAAGCGATCATCGATGCCACATACGATCTGATCCCGGCAGTAAAACCGCAGGTTGCCATGTATGAGCAGTTCGGTGTATCCGGTATGGTTGCATACCGTGAGACCGTGGAATATGCAAAGTCCAAGGGACTTGTTGTGATCGGGGATATCAAGCGCGGCGATATCGGATCCACATCCGGTGCTTACGCTGCAGGTCATATCGGAACCGTTCAGGTTGGCGGAAAGACCTTCCTTCCTTTTGACGAAGATATGGTTACGGTAAATCCGTATCTTGGATCAGACGGCGTAAAGCCCTTTATCGATGTCTGCAATAAGAATGACAGAGGAATCTTTGTACTGGTAAAGACATCCAATCCTTCCTCCGGTGAGTTCCAGGATCAGAAGATCGGAGAGAAGACCCTTTATGAGATGGTTGGCGAGAAAGTGGCCGAGTGGGGCGCTGATTCCATGGACGGTGCCTACAGCAATGTGGGTGCGGTTGTGGGAGCAACCTATCCGGAACAGGGCCGGGTTTTAAGAAAACTGATGCCGCATACCTACATCCTGGTACCGGGCTACGGTGCACAGGGAGGAAAGGGCGAAGACCTGGTGGATTTCTTCAATGAGGACGGCCTGGGTGCCATTGTAAATTCCTCAAGAGGAATCATTGCTGCATATACAAAGTCGGATTATGCGAAGTTCGGGGAGAAGCATTTTGCGGATGCGTCCCGTCAGGCAGTCGTTGATATGCTGGCAGATATTCGCGGCGCGATCGCAGCCGGGAAGTAAGAAAGGGATCTTTATGGGAAAGCATATGATCACGGCAGAGGTAGTAAGTCAGAGCCGTGTTTCGGATGATATTTACAGTTTAGTGCTCCGGGCAAAGGAAATCGCGGAGGAAGCGGTTCCGGGACAGTTCGTATCTGTTTATACAAAGGATCCGTCCCGCCTTTTACCGCGTCCCATCAGCCTTTGTGAGATCAATAAAAACAAAGGGACCATCCGCCTGGTATACCGGGTTGTGGGTGCAGGAACACAGGAGTTTTCAAATTATAGATCCGGTGACAGGGTTCAGGTCATGGGCCCTCTGGGAAACGGATTTCAGATGGACTGCCGGGAACCGGTACTGATCGGCGGAGGAATCGGAATTCCGCCTATGCTGGAGCTGGCAAAAGAACTTTCCGCCAAGGGGATTTCCAAGAGCAATCTGCATGTTATCCTGGGATACAGGGATGTGGCATTCCTGGCAGATGAATTTAAGAAGATAGCAACCATCCATATCACAAGCGACAGTGGAGCGGTTGGATTTAAGGGAAATGTAGTCGATTACGCAAGACAGGAAAACCTGCTGGGAGACATGCTCTTTGCATGCGGACCGACACCCATGCTTCGTGCGGTGAAACGTTATGCGTATGAGAATGATGTTCCGGCACAGCTGTCCCTGGAAGAACATATGGCCTGCGGAATCGGCGCATGTCTTGCCTGTGTCTGCAAGACTGCCGAGGTAGATCAGCATTTCAAAGTGAATACAAGAAGAGTCTGCAAGGACGGACCGGTATTCTACGCAGAGGAGGTGGAACTGTAATGGTTGATACATCAATCGAACTCTGCGGAGTAAAGATGAAAAATCCGGTGACTGTTGCATCCGGAACCTTCGGGTCCGGGCTCGAATATGATGAATTTACGGATGTCAGCCGTCTGGGTGCCGTCACCACAAAAGGAGTTGCGCTGACGCCCTGGGAAGGAAATCCCACCCCCAGGATCGCGGAGACCTACGGCGGGATGATGAATGCCGTCGGACTACAGAACCCCGGGATCGAAGAGTTCTTAAGGACGGATATTGAATTCCTGAAGAAAAAGGATACGAAGATCATCGTGAATGTCTGCGGACATTCCGAGGCGGAGTATGTGGGCGTGGTTGAACGTTTGCAGGATGAGACGGTGGATCTTCTGGAGATCAATGTTTCCTGCCCGAATGTAAAGGAAGGCGGAATCGCTTTCGGTGTGGATCCGAAGGCGCTGGAGCATATTACGGCTGAAGTGAAGAAGAAGGCAAAGCAGCCTGTGATCATGAAGCTTTCACCGAATGTAACGGATATCACGGAAATGGCCCGTGCAGCCGTGGCAGGCGGTGCAGACGGATTATCACTGATCAATACCCTTACGGGTATGAAGATTGATATCCACAAAAGAAAGTTTGCGGTTGCAAACCGGACCGGAGGTGTTTCCGGACCGGCCATCAAACCCATTGCCGTTCGTATGGTATATCAGGTCTGCCATGCAGTGGATGTTCCCGTGATCGGTATGGGAGGAATCTCCACATGGGAGGATGCCATCGAGTTTATTATGGCAGGGGCTACGGCTGTTTCCGTCGGAACCGCGAATTTCCGGAATCCCTTCGCAACGGCAGAGATCATTTCCGGCATAGAAAGCTACATGCAGGCGAACGGAATAAGTACGCTGGATGAGATTAGAAAATGTCTCTGACGGCAGGATGGAAGGGAAGCATCTCTTGTTTTCACGTGGTAAGAAAAAAAAGAAATATAAATTTACGGATGATCTGATGGTTGTGGATACCGTGGTATCCCTGATCTTTGCATCACTGTCCATTGCGGTCACACTGGGATGTGTGATCTACAGCACCATAAAGGGAGGAGAGGTTTCGGACCGGGTAGGCGTTCTTATGCTGATCTCGCTGGTCATGGCACTGACGGGACTCGGGTTCGGTCTCCATTCCTTCCGGCTGGTGGAAGGGGACAATAATGCAAAACGTATGACCGTGATCATGTCACTTGTGGCACTGGTCCTGCTTCTGATCCTTTATATCCTGTAAGCAGAAGGGTTGGGATACGGAAGGAGAGAAAGATCATCGAGAAATAAGGAGCAACACAGTATGACAGAAAGACAGGCGGATCTCCCGGAGCGTCTGGAGCTTGCCAGAGGCAGGATTCAGGAAATGAACCGGGAAGATTTACAATCCGAAATATCGAAAGGGATACCGGCAGAAATCAGTGAGTCGCTGACGGCATATTTTCATGCGGTCTGTGACTATGCTTGTTTCTGCTTTTCTGTTATAGACCGTTTAGGGGAGCGTACCTTCCGCGAGGAAGGTGTGCAGGTTTCCGACTGGAGCGGGATCTCCATGGAGGAATGGAAGGAAATGAACCGGAGGCTTTATGCGCCTCTGGCTGATGGTGCATATGAGCGGGATTTTTCAAATCCCGACCGGGCCTGTGGGCTCGGAACTTACGGGGAAGTTCTCTCTTTTTTGCTTGCGGAGATATACTGTTTTCCCCGTTATATTTTTGAGGGAAAGCTTTTCATGATCGTAACGCTTCTGGAGCTTTTCCTTGAAGTGGCCGGGAAATTCTTCCAGGAGGAAGCACCTGTGGAAGCACAGATCCGTCAGGCGGTCGCTTATTATGCAGAGGATTATGCGGAGGAGATCGTGGCGATCCGGACAGAGGACTGCTATGTACCGAAGAAGAATTCCACATATCAGATCCTGATGGAGGAGGATTTATCCGATCTCCGGTATCTTTTCAAATACGGTGAATATATTTCCGATACGGAACTGAAGATGGCTTCCTTCATGCAGACTCTTTCGGAAGAGGAGATCGATTCCATGGCGGAGACCTTTACCAGGGGATTCAGGAGAGGGTTTGTTACCATGCAGGTTCCCTTCGAGGGGAAAAAGAGCGTGATGCTCCAGTATCCCATCGGGCAGGAACGAATGGTGCGGCAGGTGGTTCTGCGGTTCCGGGATATGGGACTGGAACCGATCCTGGCACGGGAACCCGGAAGCAGACTGAACCGGAGAGGAGTGGTCCGGCGGGGAGTCATTTCCACACAGCCATCCAGGCAGTTCACGTATGATCACCGGATGGATGAGGCACTCTTCCTTACACGCCGGTTTATGGAACGGAAGCTGGCAGCACAGAGGGCGGCTCTCGAAGGAATCCCGGAGGAACTGGCAGGTTTTGCGGGACCGGCGCTGATCGAAACCTTCGGGGAGGAAACATTTGATCCGGAGGCAAAGGACAGCTGTATCCGGCTTTCGGATGAACAAAGGAAACTTTCCACGGAGCTTTTTTCACTGCAGGGACAGCAGTCGGAAAAATACCTTCCCGGCAGCAGTTACAGCTTCGCAATCATCGCTTATCCGATCCCGGAGATCGGGGAACGGTTTGAAGAGATCTTCCGTGATACGGTCCGGCTGAATACGCTGGAAAATGAAGTATATCTTCCGCTGCAGCAGAAACTGATCGATGCCATGGATCCGGCGGACTACATTTCCGTGGAGGGATGCGGTGAGAACCGGACCCGGATGAAGGTTAAGATGCGGAAGCTGGAGCGGCCGGACAAAGAAACCCAGTTTGAAAACTGTGTGGCGGATGTGAATATTCCACTGGGAGAGGTATTTACTTCTCCGGTGCTGGACGGAACGGAAGGTGTGCTGCATGTGAGCGGCGTTTATCTGAACGGATATTATTTCAGGGATCTGGAACTGGAGTTCCGGGACGGCATTGTGACCGGTTACCGCTGTGGAAACTATGAGGATGAGGAAGCGGGAAAACGGTATATCGAAGAGAATATCCTGTTTCAGCATACCACACTTCCCATCGGGGAATTTGCCATAGGAACCAATGTTCCGGCCTACCGGATGGCGAAGAAATACGACATCCTCGGAAAACTCCCGATCCTGATCGTGGAGAAGACCGGACCGCATTTTGCGGTGGGGGATACCTGCTACAGTCATGCGGAGGATACGGCCGTTTATAATCCGGACGGAAAAGAGATCATTTCAAGAGAAAACCGGTTTTCGGAGCTTCGTTTTACGGAACCGGAGAAGGCATATTTTAACTGTCATACGGACATCACCATTCCGTATGAAGAGATCGGCAGGATCGCAGCGGTTTATGCGGACGGTTCATCCGCGGACCTGATCCGGGACGGACGGTTTGTTCTGCCGGGAACTGAGGAGTTGAATGCGGCATTTGATGCAGAATGAGCGTGGGAGGACAGGCATGCGTGTAGTATGGATTGTTTTGGACAGCGTCGGGATCGGCGCCATGCCGGATGCAGCGGAGTTTCATGATGCCGGAGCCGATACGCTGGGACATATCTGTGAGGCATATCCGGAGATCCGGATCCCGAACCTTCGCAGTCTGGGACTTGGCTGTATCGAGGGTTGTAACCCGTCGATCGGACCGGTGGAGCAGCCGGTGGGAGTGTATGGAAAGGCAGCCGAGATCTCGGCAGGAAAGGATTCCGTCACAGGTCACTGGGAAATGATCGGGATCCATACGAAGGAACCGTTTCAGACGTTCCCGGACGGCTTCCCGGAAAGGATCGTAAAACCCTTTATCGAAGAGGCGGGGATCCCGGGAGTGCTGGGGAACTGTGTGGATTCCGGAACAAGTATCATTCAAAGGCTTGGGAAGGAACATGAGGAAACGGGAAAGCCGATCCTTTATACATCCCAGGACTCGGTATTCCAGATCGCGGCTTCGGAGGAAACCTTCGGACTGGACAGGCTGTACCGGATCTGCGAGATCGCGAGAAAACAGCTGATGGGAGAAAACCTGATGGCCAGGGTGATCGCCCGGCCCTTCGTTCGTGAGAAGGAGAAGGAGGGCTACGTCAGGACCACAAACCGGCATGATTATGCCATCCCGCCGGGAAATGAGAATCTGCTTTTCTATCTGAAGGAGCAGAATGTACCGGTGGTATCCGTCGGAAAGATCTACGATCTTTTCTCCGGCTGCGGTATAACGAAGGCGGTTAAGACCAAAGGAAATATGGACGGGGTTGACCGGACACTGGAGGAAATGGATACACTTTCCGAAGGGCTCCTCTTCACGAACCTGGTGGAATTCGATTCCACATGGGGACACAGAAGAGATGTGAAAGGATATAAGGAAGGTCTTGAGGCATTTGACGAAAGACTTCCTGAAATCATAAATAAATTAAGGAGGGAGGATCTGTTAATCATCACAGCGGATCATGGCTGTGACCCGAGTTATATCGGGACCGATCATACCAGAGAATATGTGCCGATTCTTCTGTACGGAAAGGATCTGCCTGCGGCAGATCTCGGGATCCGCGGTACATTTGCGGATCTGGGTGAAACCGTGGGTCAGTTATTCGGCGTACGGCATCTGCCGATCGGTACTGAAATAGCAGGCGTAAAGAGAAGGTAGTAAACAAAAAGTATTATCATGGGGAGGAAACTATAATGAATGTTTACACAACTGACAAAATCCGTAACGTAGTATTGCTGGGACATGGTGGAGCAGGAAAGACTTCACTGGTTGAGGCTATGGCTTACCTGGCCGGACTGACCAATCGTATGGGAAGTACGGAAGCAGGGAATACCATCAGTGATTATGACAAGGAAGAAAAGAAGAGGGGTATTTCCATCAAAACATCACTGATCCCGATCCCGTGGGGTGAGAACAAGATCAACATCCTGGATACTCCGGGATATCCGGATTTTATCGCAGAAACAGAAGAGGCTGTAGCCGTTGCGGATGCAGCGATCATCGTTATTTCCGGTAAGGCCGGGGTAGAAGTAGGAACAAAACGTGCATGGGAAATGTGCGAAAAGAGAAAGCTTCCCAGGATGATCTTTGTTACTGATATGGACGATGACAAGGCAAGCTTCCGTGAGATCGTTCAGGAGCTGCAGGAAACCTATGGAAAGCATATTGCGCCGTTCCACCTTCCGATCCGCGAGAACGAACAGTTCGTGGGATATGTAAATGTAATCCAGCAGAAGGCAAAACGCTGGAACAGCGAAGGTAAGGTTGATAAGTTTGATGTACCGGATTATTCAAAGGACAATCTGGCAATCTGCCGGGATGCCCTGGTAGAGGCAGTTGCCGAGACAAGCGAAGAATATATGGAGCGTTTCTTCAACGGAGAGGAATTCTCCGAAGATGAGATCCGTGCCGCTCTTCGTGTGGGCGTTTGTGACTGCTCGGTTGTACCGGTGCTGATGGGCTCCAATACACTGGCAAGAGGTATGTATACCCTGATGGTTGATATCGTGAAATATCTTCCGAGTCCGGATCGCTGCAAGATCGCCGGAATCCATACCGACAGCAATGAAGTATTCGAAGCAGATTATCATTTCGAGAAGCCGAAGTCCGCATACATTTTCAAGACCATTGCCGATCCGTATATCGGTAAGTATTCCCTGATCAAGGTAAATTCCGGTGTACTTAAGGGTGATGACACACTCTTTAACTATCACAGGGATGCGGATGAGAAACTCGGTAAGCTCTATGTGCTCTGCGGAAACAAGGCAGAGGAAGTAAAGGAGCTTCATGCCGGAGATATCGGAGCGCTGGCAAAGCTGGATTCCAGCCAGACAACCGATACACTTTCCACCAGAAAGAATCCGGTTACATTTATCCGTACCGTGATCTCCAAGCCTTACGTATATAAGCGCTACAGGGCTGTGAATAAGGGTGATGAGGATAAGATCTCCCAGGCTCTTTCCAAGATGCTGATGGAAGACCTGTCCCTGCGTCAGGTAAATGATGGTGAGAACGGACAGACCCTGCTTTACGGTATCAGTGCACAGCATCTGGAGATCGTTCAGAGCGTTCTTTCCGAGAAATATAAGGTTGATATCGAACTGATGAAGCCGAGGATCGCCTTTAAGGAAACCATTACCAAGAAGGTGGATACGGAATTCAAATATAAGAAACAGTCCGGCGGACATGGTCAGTACGGACATGTAAAGATCATCATGGAGCCTTCGGGAGATACGGAGACACCCTATGTATTTGAGCAGTCGGTTGTCGGCGGTGCCGTTCCGAAGAACTACTTCCCGGCTGTTGAGAAGGGTATCATCGAAGCCGTAAAGGGCGGACCGCTTGCAGGTTATCCGGTTACGGGCGTAAAGGTAAATCTGTATGATGGTAGTTACCATACGGTAGACTCCTCCGAGCTTGCGTTCAAGGTGGCTACGGAGCAGGCCTTCAAGAAGGGCTTCATGGATGCGGGTCCGGTTCTTCTGGAGCCCATCGCAAGTCTGAAGGTTCTGGTACCGGATGCATGCACGGGTGATGTTATGGGTGACCTGAATAAGAGAAGAGCAAGAGTGCTCGGCATGAATCCGCAGGGAGATATGCAGGAAGTCCTGGCAGAGATCCCGTACATGGAACTGTATGAATATGATACAAGACTTTATTCAATGTCACGAGGCAGCGGTATCTTCTCCTATGAGTTTGTAAGATACGAGCAGGCCCCGGATGATATTAAGCAGAAGGTGATGAAAGATGCCGAATCGGATGTATGATCTGATTGAAAAAAAGAAGCATAAGGTATCGCTGACGGAAGATGAGATATCCTGGATGGTCCGGAGTTATACCCAAGGTGAGATTCCGGATTACCAGATGTCCGCCTTCCTGATGGCGGTCTGGTTTCAGGGAATGACGGATGAGGAACTGACCTGGCTTACGCTTTCCATGGCGGACAGCGGAGACCGTCTGGACCTGAGCGGGATCGACGGGGTTAAGATGGATAAGCATTCCACCGGCGGAGTCGGAGACAAGACGACGCTGGTGGTGACTCCCGTGCTTGCGGCACTGGGAGTACCTACCGCGAAAATGAGCGGAAGGGGTCTTGGCTTCACCGGCGGAACCGTAGATAAAATCGAAAGCGTTCCGGGCGCGCGTTCGGAGCTTTCGGAAGAAGAGTTTATCCGGGTACTCCGGGCGGTGGGATTTGTGGATGTGGCACAGACCAGGGAGATCGCACCCGCAGATAAGCTGTTATATGCACTTCGTGATGTGACGGCTACCGTGGACAGTATTCCGCTGATCGCATCCAGTATCATGAGTAAGAAACTTGCGGCAGGTGCAGACCGGATCGCTCTGGATGTGAAATGCGGCAGCGGCGCATTTATGCCGGAACAAAGCTCTGCCGAGGCCCTTGCGGATCAGATGATCCGGATCGGAACCATGGCAGGGAAACGGGTGATCGCACTGATCACCGATATGGACCAGCCTCTCGGATGCGCAGTGGGAAATCTGCTGGAGGTATGGGAAGCGATCGAGGTGCTTTCCGGCGGCGGAGAAGAAAGACTGAGAGAACTCTGTATCCGTCTTTCCGTGGAAATGCTCCTGCTTTCGGACCGGTTTTCCGGTACGGAAGAAGAAGCGGAAGCAGCAGTGGAACAGGTGCTTTCCTCCGGTCAGGCGCTGGAACGTTTTCTTCACTTTCTCAGGGAAGTCGGCGGAGATCCGTCCTGCCTGTTTGAGGGTACGGACCGGACGAAACCGGCGGATCCGGAACAGGTGCTGCGATCCATTTCCCCGGGACTGATCCGGGAAGAGATCTGCATGGAGAAAAGCGGATATCTGACATCCTGTGATACAAAGGAGGTCGGGATGGTTTCCGTTATGCTGGGAGCCGGAAGGAAGAATAAGGAGGATGTGATCGACCCGGCAGCGGGAATCCTTCTGAAGAAGAAACTGGGAGATCATGTGGAGAAGGGCGAAACGGTAGCGGTGTTCTACACCAATCTGCCGGAGGTCCTGCCGGATGCAAAGACCAGATTCTGCAATGCCTATACGGTTGAAGACAGCAAGCCGGAAGAGACACCGGTGATCCGCCGGATCCTGCGGTGACGCACGATTTTATGCATTTTGAGATGCAATTCACGTGCATTTCCATTTTAAAAGTTTTATTTGTAAAAAAAGCCGAATCTATGTATAATAGTACATGTCGGTAAAAAACGATAACAGGGGAGATTTCATGGGATACATGAATCCGTCGTATATCAAAGGAGGAATATTACAATATGGGTATCTTAACAAGATTTAAAGACATCATGGCTTCCAACATCAACGCACTTCTTGACAAGGCTGAAGATCCTGAGAAGATGATCGACCAGACAATGCGGAATCTGACAAAGGATCTGGGCAAGGTTAAGGAAGAGACTGCTGAGGTTATGGCTGATGAGAAGCGCGCTAAGCGTCAGCTGGATGAGGTTAACGCTGAGATCGCTAAGATGCAGTCTTATGCAGAGAAGGCTGTCGTTGCAGGTAATGATGCAGACGCAACCAAGTTCCTTACAGAGAAAGCAAAACTTCAGGCTAAGCAGCAGTCCCTGCAGCAGACCTATGATGTGGCAGCAGCAAATGCGATGAAGATGCGCCAGATGCATGATAAACTGGTTAATGATATCAATAGCCTGAATGACCGGAAGGATGCCATCAAGGCAAAGATCAAGGTTGCTAAGACACAGCAGCAGATCAATAAGATCACTTCCAACATCGGTGATTCCAGTGCGAGCATTGCAGCATTTGAGCGTTATGAAGCTAAGGCTGATGCTATGCTGGATATTGCAAATGCAGAAACAGAGCTGAATCAGACAGCTGCTTCTTCCGAAGTAGACAATCTGGCAGCTAAATATGATGCAGCTCCGGATGCAGCCGTTCAGGATGAGCTTGCAGCATTGAAGGCAAAACTGGGACAGACATCCACTCAGTAATGGGAGGATTAAATCCAAGACAGGAAGAGGCCTGCTCGTATACCGAGGGGCCTCTCCTTATTTTAGCAGGCGCGGGGAGCGGAAAAACCCGCGTGATCACACACCGCATTGCTTATCTGATCAATGAAAAGTCAGTGAACCCATATAATATCCTGGCGATTACATTTACGAATAAGGCTGCAGGAGCAATGCGAGAACGTGTGGATGACATCGTCGGATTCGGTGCGGAATCCATCTGGGTCAGCACATTTCACTCAATGTGCGTAAAGATCCTCCGGAGATTCCATGACAGGATCGGCGGACAGAACAACTTTACCATCTATGATACGGACGACCAGAAGGCTGCCATTAAGGAGGTTCTTCGTCTGCTTTCCTTTGATGAAAAGCAGTATCCGGTCCGGGCGATGATCTCCGCCATCAGTAAGGCAAAGGAGGAGTTTCTCTCTCCGTCGGACTATGAGCGGAAGGTTGCGGGAAATTACCGGGAAGAGAATATCGCAAAGATCTACCGGGAATACCAGAAGAGACTAAGGAGCAATAATGCCCTGGATTTTGATGATCTGATCTTCCGGACCATCGATCTTTTCATGATGCAGCCGGAGGTTCTGGAAATGTATCAGGAGCGGTTCCGGTACATCATGGTGGATGAGTATCAGGATACCAACCATGCCCAGTTCATCCTTGTAAAGCAGCTGGCTTCCAAGTACAGGAATCTCTGCGTGGTGGGTGATGATGACCAGTCCATTTATAAATTCCGGGGAGCGAACATTTACAATATCCTGAACTTTGAGGCTGAGTATCCGGATGCGAAGGTGGTAAGGCTGGAGCAAAATTACCGATCCACGTCGACCATTCTTGATGCGGCAAACGGTGTGATCGCAAATAATGAAGGAAGAAAAGACAAGAGTCTCTGGACGGAAAATCCGGTGGGAGAGAAGGTGCGGTTTACCAGATACGAGGATGACCGTAAGGAAGCAATGGGTGTTACGGAGAAGATCTTCGGCCTTCTTACGGAAGGACACCGGCTTTCGGATATAGCGGTGCTGTACCGTACCAATGCCCAGTCCCGTATGCTGGAGGAACAGCTGGTCCGGGAGAACATTCCCTATTCACTGGTGGGTGGCACGAACTTTTATGCACGCCGTGAGATCCGGGATATGGTGGGCTATCTGAAATGCATTTCCAACCCGGCGGACGACATTTCCCTGTCCAGGATCATGAATGTTCCGAGGCGGGGGATCGGTGATACAACCGTGAATAAACTGCGGGAATATGCAGTCTTGAAGGGCATCTCCCTCTATGACGCGGTGCTGGATGCGGCATCGGTTCCCGGGGTCAGCAGGGCGGTCGGAAAGCTTCAGGCCTTTGCGGAACTGATGGAAGGATTCCGCAGGGAAGCAGGAGAAGGAAATCTGTCCCTTCTGTACCGGGATATCCTGGAACGAACCGGCTATAAGGCGGAGCTTGAGGCCGAGAAGACGGACGAATCCGCCAGCAGGCTGGAAAACCTGCAGGAACTGTTGAATAAGATCACGGATTACGAAATGCGGGAAGAGCATCCGACGCTTACATCCTTACTGGAGGAAATCTCCCTGGT
The DNA here is from genome assembly GCA_902796385.1 of uncultured Lachnospiraceae bacterium. Classification (GTDB taxonomy): domain Bacteria; phylum Bacillota; class Clostridia; order Lachnospirales; family Lachnospiraceae; genus Eubacterium_Q. Next base: position 1,544 of record CADBOV010000183.1, on the reverse strand, counting down.
AGCAGATTCCGATGTGGAGGAGGAAACCTCTGACCGGATCACGCTTATGACACTGCACAGTGCAAAGGGACTGGAATTCCCCTTTGTTTTCATGGTGGGAATGGAGGAACGGCTTTTCCCCAGCGGAATGGCTATGGATTCCGATGATCCGGATGCAGTGGAAGAAGAACGCCGGCTCTGCTATGTGGGGATCACACGGGCCATGAAGAGACTGTATCTGTCGGCTGCGATGCGCCGGATGGTCAACGGCTCGATCAACTACTCCGAAGTATCCAGGTTTATAAAGGAAATCCCGGAAAACCTGATCCGGAAGGACGGAGTGAAAGAGCGGGGGAACGGCTTCGGTGACTCCTTTGGCGGATTCAGCCGCGGAGAACCCTACTATGATGAATGGCAGGGCAGTACATTTCGAAAGAAAGCTCCCTATGAGACGAAGCGGAATCAATATCAGTCCTTCGGGATGAAGAAAGCAGGCATGCCGAAACCGGGAATGCCGGAGCCTGCAAAAATCGACTATCAGGTGGGAGATACAGTTAAACATATTAAGTTCGGACGCGGAGTTGTGAAGGAAATGGAACGCGGGGGAAACGATTATGAAGTCACTGTAATCTTTGACAGTGTAGGCGAAAAAAGAATGTTTGCGTCCCTTGCGAAGTTACGGAAAATATGATATACTCATGTGCATAGTAAAAAAACTGAAGGTAGGAGGTTTCATTATGAAGGAAGTTACTGTAGTAAAACAAGAGGGACCGGTTAAAAAGGCTAAAAATACTATCTTGTCATTAGCAATCATCACTGGTATTGTTGTGCTGATCGCAGCTATCGCTGTTGCAGTTTACAAGTACCTCACACCGGATTATCTGGATGATTTTGATGAGTTTGATGATGACTTTGATGATGATTTCTTTGAGGACGATGCTGAAGAGATCGCCGAGGACGTTACACCGGACGTTGATGCTGCTACAGCTGAGTAATTCATCGAATTATGAATTAGAGGGACGCGAGCTTCTGAAGAGGAGCTTGCGTCTTTTTTTCTTTATGGGTAATAATTGAAGGAAAGTTTATGTGATGGGAATCATGCCAACGATTACTTGACAGTGACGGATACCAGAGGTATAGTGACAGATCCGTTCGTATATGTTACTATAAGAGTGACCATGTTCCCTGACAGCTAGATCCATTTACTTCTTTTTACTCCTGGCGGAGGTTGCGGGTTCGAATCCCGTCGGCTGCTTGCAGCCGTAGCTCAAAGGTTAGAGCGTCGCCCAAAATAATGGATCGATATCGTCAGGGCTTTGATAGCTAGTCGGATTTACTTCTTTGGATGGATAATCCGGCAATACCATCAACTTACAGCATTCAGCATCCCCGGATGCTGAATTGTTGTCTGGAAAGAAAGCAGCTTGAGAGGCAGGTGACAAAACATGAAGGATATATTTAAGGAATACCTGTTTGAAAAACATATTCTGGTCAGTGACGGGGATAAGGAAGAGAAGCATCCCTTCGAGAGTCTTTTTTCGCTGGCAAATCTTTTCAATATCCGG
>CADBOV010000182.1 GCA_902796385.1 uncultured Lachnospiraceae bacterium | reverse complement strand
TGCATTTTATACTGAAGCATGATACGAAGGATTCGACCCTTGGATGGTTTGCGGTCGGAGATTACAAGAAGCGCGCCAATGTGGTTGGCGGCAGGGCGACCACGAAGCCGTCTGAGGTGAGAAAAACCATGCAGGCGCTGTTGGAAAAATACAATGCGATAAAGCATGCGACGATAGAGGACATTGTGGAACTGCACGCCGAGTTTGAATACATACATCCGTTCCAGGACGGAAATGGCAGAGTCGGAAGGCTCGTTGCCCTGAAGGAGTGCCTGCGACATGATGTGGTTCCGTTTATCATAGAGGATTCGAAAAAGAGTCTTTACTTCAAAGGACTCGCCGGATGGAGAAGTGAACAGCGCCGGCTCATGGATACCTGTCTGGATGGACAGGATACATTTGCGGATCTGCTGAGTATGTTTGGGATGTAAGGTGAGAGAAATGCCAGATGGGAATGCCCGGAATGGGGTGGAGAAAACAACACTGGAAAGGCTGGAGGAATATGTTCTTCGGACTCCGGATCGGACGGCGGTCATCTGCCAGCCGGAGGAGAGGGTCACGTTCGGTGAACTCTGGGAGCTTTCCGGCAGGATATACGCCTTTTTGAAGAGGGAAGGCATCGGTGCGGAGGATGTGGTCATATACTGCCTTCCGCGGGGGATCTGCCTCTATGCCTGTATGGTGGGAACCATGCGGGCCGGTGCTGCGTTTGTCCTTTCCGAAACGGAAAATGATCCGGCCAGGACTTCCTATATCCGGGAGAATTCCGGGTGCAGGCTCTTTGTCGACGAAGCGTGCATACAGGAGATCCTTCAGATGGAGCCGCTGGAGGGCTATGAGCCGGTGCAGCGGCATAACCTGTGCTACATCGCCTATACCTCCGGGACCACCGGCCATCCCAAAGGGGTAATGCATGAATACGGTTCCCTGGATAACGCGTGGAAAGCAGTCATGGTGGATGGGAAAGCCATTATGTATGATACAGATACATTTCTGTCCATGAGCCCCATGAACTTTGTGGCCATGCCCATTATTTATGCCTATTCCTGTGCCCATGGCTCTGCAATTGCGGTGATGCCATACGAATATGGTAAGACAAAGGAGAGCTTCTCCGATTATCTGAAACGGGCGGGCGTGACCTGCGGGTATGTGACGCCGTCCTTTCTGCTAAGGCACCTGCCTTTTGCGTATCCGTGGCATATGTGCATCCTTTCCGCGGAGCCTGCGGACGGGCTGTATGTGCCGGGGATGAACTGCTACAACACCTATGCCTCGACGGAATCGGGGTGTCTGCTCTCGGTTTATGAATTAAAACAGCCCATGACGCCTGCGCCGGTGGGACGGTCTTATTCGGATGTGGAGCTGATGGTGCTGGATGAAGAAGGCAGGGAGGTTCCGCCGGGAACCGAAGGAGAGATCTGCTTCAAGACTCCCTACGTCCGTGGGTACATCAACCGCCGGAAGGATACTGCGGAACAGCCCGAAGACCGGCTGTTCCATACGGGAGACGCAGGAGTAAAGGATTCGGACGGGAACCTGACCGTACACGGCAGGATCGATGAAATGTTCAAGATCGGCGGATACCGGATCGAGCCGGACGAAGTGGCGAATGCCGTAACCTCGGTAAGCGGTATCTCCCATGCGGTGGTCAGGGGCTTTGTGTATAAGGATATATCCTCCATCATTGTTTTCTATACGGATGACATTCCGGTGGATCCGGTGGAAATGCGGGAGAAGCTGCTTCCCCTGCTTCCGGAGTATATGATCCCCACGGAGTATATCCGGCTTCCGGAATTCCCCCTTCTCGGATCCGGAAAGGTGGATAAGCTGAGCCTGCTTCCGCCGGAAGGAAGCTGGGATCAGTTTAAACGGAATCCCGTGGCGGAACTGCCGCTTCTCGGCAAAGGAAAGACGGCATGTGTATATGACATGGGGAACGGTAAGGCGCTGAAACTCTTCAGACCCGGCATCCCCTTCGCCACCATCCGGAAGGAACTGGTTCAGAACCGGGCGTCGCATGCGGCGGGCGTACCCGTTCCGGATGCTTACGAAATGGTCCGTTCCGGAGACAGTTACGGGATCCTGATGGAAAGAATGCAGAGAACCGGGCTGGACCGGATGATCCGCGAAAACCCGGAAGACAGGCGGAACCTGATCCTTCGTTTTACGGAAGCGGTAAAGGCGCTTCATCGTATCCGGATCTCAGGCTCGGATCTTCCGGATGTACGGGATGATTCCGTAAGCCTGACCGGACAGCTTAGCCGGGATTTCTGCACGGAGGAGGAAGCAGATAAGATCCGCCGGATTTTTGAGAATATCCCGACGGCAGATACATTTGTTCACGGTGACGGCCATACGGGAAATGCCGGTATCCGGGACGGACAGATACAGTTTAATGACCTGATGTTTTCCGGAAAGGGACATCCGGTATTTGATCTTCTTGCCATGTATGCACACTACGTATTTCTTCCCGGGTGTCTTTCGGAAACAGAGTGCATGGAGAAGAACGGGATGACACAGGCAGAGATGGAGTCTCTGTTTGATACATACCTTGAAGCTTACTATCCCCGGGCGGATGCCGGGGAACGTTCGAGGATCAAGGAAGTGATCCGGGGAGTGCATGCTGCAAGGATATGCCTGGCCACCATAACCATGCCCGGCGTATTTACGGATGAAATGCTTACGGAAGTGAAGCGAAGAGCAGTACATTTTTCTGAACAGTTATGTCAGGAAGGGCTGCAAAATGAGATTCTTAGCTGGAGTAAGTTGGAATGAATAAGATCAAAGAAAGATTCCGCGACAGATTTTTCAGAATTTATCTCCTGTATACGGCTCTGGAGACGGACCTGCTGTTCTTTGTGGTCTGTGACGCCATGTTTCTGACACAGGTGAAGCAGTTGAGCGTGGCACAGGTGTCGCTGGTGACTTTTCTGTCCATTCTGTTCTCGCTGATCGTGCAGTATCCGCTGCTGAAGGTGATCAAACGGATCGGAAATAAGGCCGCCGTCCGGGCGGGCAGCGTGTTCTTCCTGCTGGCGGCTCTCTGCATCACATTTTCGTCCGGATTTTATATGATCCTGATCGGCGGTTTCCTGGAATGTATCGGATACACCTTCAACTCGCTGGGAGTGGCGATATTAAAGGAACGGCTGGTGCGGGAGCAGAAGGAGGATCAGTACGTGACCTACCAGGCGGATGCCAACAGTGCTGCTTCCTTCATGATGATGCTGACGGCGCTTCTTTGCGGGTATCTGTTCCGGATGGACGCGTACTTTCCCATGTACGCCTGTATTCTGGTCAGTGCCGTGGGCGTGGGCACTGCATTTTATATCACCCATGAGGATCAGGGAAGGACCGAACTGCATGGGGATGTCAGCATCCGGAAGTTCGCGCAGGATCAAAGACATGTCGGGAAAATGCATGGATTCATTATCCTTACATCCTTTGCATTTTTCACCTCCATCACGGGAACCGGGCTTTCCTATGCACGGCTGAATGTGCAGGAACTGCTCACGGAGATGAGTCCGGAATTTGTTGTCATGATGCTGGGAATCATATCTTCTTTGGTCTATTTTTGCAGGATGGTGTCGAATCTGCTCCTGAAGGAGGTATATCTCAGGATAAAAAACGAGGCAATGGTGCTCGCATCTGCGGTGCTGTGCTGCGGACTGATGCTTCAGCTTACACCCTGGATCCTGGACACGGGTAGTGTGGTTCTCTTGCTCTCGGCGGGATATTTGCTGATGGCATTTGTGCGGGATCCTTTTGTAACGATCGTTCAAAATCTGTCTCTGGACAGTAATGAAACACATAGACAGCAGAATATGCTGGTTGCGCTGAATGGCGCAAGGAAACTCGGTGCTTTGGTTCTTTCGGCATCGGCAACATTATTTCTCAGGCATCAATCCATTTCCGCGGTCATGCTGCTTATGACAGCGGTCGCGGGGGTAAATGTCCTGCTGAGCATAATCATATGGCGACAGTCGAAGTAACTGGTGATCAACCAGGGACGGTTCTTGTTTAAACAGGGACGGTTCTGATCAACCCAGAACCGTCCCCAATTAACCGCCCCCCAATTATCACAGAGAGGGGATTGTAGTTTGAATAAGTATGTAAAACGGACACTGAAGATCCTTGGGATCATTGCCGGTTCCATTGTGGGTATCGTGTTGATCTTCGCCCTGGTGCTCACCATAGGCGAATACCGGCCGGATGATGTAGAGCAGGTGGAACTGACCGGCCAGGCGGAAAAGAGCCTGACCAAGGGGGAGAGTATCACCCTTCTTTCCTGGAATATCGGCTACGGTGGCCTAAGCGAAACCGCCGATTTCTTCATGGACGGCGGTAAAGGCGTCCGAACCCAGGATGAGGATCAGGTTAAGAAAAATGTACAGGCGGTCATCGACACGATCAAGGAAGAGCAGCCGGAGATCGTATTCCTGCAGGAGATCGACCGGAATTCCACCCGCAGCTATGGTATAGATCAGGTGCAAACAATTGGTGATGCATACTCCGGGTATCAGAGCGGCTTCGCCAACAACTTCAAGGTGCTCTACATGCCCATCCCCATTCCGCCCTACGGACATATCAATTCCGGTATCATGACCCTGTCAAAGTACTCGGCCACGAAAGCGGAGCGGATCAGTCTGCCCTGTCCCTTCTCCTGGCCCATACGGCTGCTGCAGCTGAAGCGGTGTCTTCTGGTGGAACGCATCCCCATAAAGGACAGCGACAAGGAGCTGGTGCTGGTCAACCTGCATCTGGAAGCTTACGACGATGGCGAAGGAAAGGTAGAGCAGACAAAAAAGCTGGAGGAATTAATGCAGACCGAGCGAGAAAAGGGCAATTACGTGATCGCAGGCGGTGACTTCAACCAGACTTTCTCCAACATAGACACCGGCAAATATCCCCTGCAGAGCGATGATGTCTTGAAATGTGGGGAGATAGATAAGAGCGTCTTCGATCCCTCGTGGCAGTTCTGCATGGATACCACCTATCCCACCTGCCGTTCCCTCGATCGTCCCTACGACCGCACGGATGAAAAATTCCAGTTCTACGTGATCGACGGCTTCATCGTTTCGGACAACATCAAGGTCGAATCCATGGAGACCATCAACAAGGACTTCGCCAACTCAGATCATAATCCGATAAAGATATCGTTTACATTAAGCGAATAAAAATAACTCATCGGAAAGGATGTATACAAAAATGTCAGGAAAGAGACCGAATATTTTTTCATTACTCGCAGCAATAGGACTGGTTGTCGGCGCACTGCTTCCGTTTGGAAGCGGAGGTGCTGCCGGCGGAAAGAATCTGTTTCAATATGCCGGTTCATTTGCTTCCGAGCATATAAATATACTGAAAACGACAGATCAGAACCAGATGCTTGGCATCACTGTCGTATCAGTACTCTTTGGAGGATTATTCCTGATCCTTCTCATTGATTTCTTTAAAAAACTGCTGATCCTCAAATACATTTTCATGGTGCTTTGCAGCGGATGCCTCTTTTACGGATGTCTGGAGGGCGGTCTGTTCGGCGGAACATCCAAGGTAATGATCAATAATCCAAACGCAGG
>CADBOV010000181.1 GCA_902796385.1 uncultured Lachnospiraceae bacterium | reverse complement strand
GGGCGTGATGGATTACACGGCAGGTCTGATCGTGGTCATGCCGGGTGATTCCTTCAACGAAGTCTTCGGACTCAGGAAGGGATCCTTCAGCGGATATCTCTCCAACGAGGAGATTAAGGATATCGAGCCGGAGAATATCGCGGCATCCGTAACCGAAGAGGATGTACTGAAGATATCCCGCCAGCTGCAGCATTCCATGGGAGATTACATGAAGATATTCCAGGTGGTATGTTTCTTCCTTGCAATGATCCTGATCTACATGCTTACAAAGGTCATTGTGGAGAAAAATGAAAACGCCATTTCCATGGTTAAGATCCTGGGATATGAAAATAAGGAGATCGCATCGCTCTACCTGATCAGCACCAGCTGGTTTGTCCTGATCGCATCCGTCATCACGGCATTCCTGGGAGTCTTCGGGCTGAGCAAGGTGTGGATCCTGTATATGAGCAGCATGGACGGATGGCTTCCGGTTCATTTCGCGGTGTCGGACTATCTGTGCATCATCGGCATTACATTCGGAGCATATTTCCTTGTCATGCTTCTGGATTTCCGCCGGATCAAACGGATCCCCATGGATGAGGCACTTAAAAATGTTGAGTAGGATGTGTTTTTGAGCATATTGTTAATACTAAAATCATCATATTTACACAATATACAAATATTAACAAACTTTTAACAAATTTTGAATTTTTTTCGCGAAAAACACTTGACTTTCCTCTTTTCTTGCATATAATAAGACTTAGATGGTTCGTCAAAGCAAAGTCAACCGAACGAAAGACCGGTTGGACCTGATAAAGATAAGTGCTTTGCAGTCCGAAATGCAGGGTGGTTGCTTCTCAGGAAGAAGGCGGAGACGGATCGACAACACAACCATGAGAGGGTTATGGAAAATAGTGCTCCGTCAATAAAAGGCGGTCACATGAAAAAGAGAGCGGAACGATCTGCTCTCTTTTTTCATTGCTTTACAGACCTGATTCGAGTATAATCTATAGATGATACCGAGCGGATCGGAGGCACGGAATATGGCTTATGTGGCGTTGTATCGTAAGTTCCGTCCGGATACCTTTGAAGAGGTAAAAGGGCAGGAACATATCGTTACAACTTTAAAAAATCAAATAAAGCATGACCGGATCGGACATGCATATCTGTTCTGCGGAACGAGGGGAACCGGAAAGACTTCCGTGGCGAAGCTTCTGGCAAAAGCAGTGAACTGCGAACATCCCGTGGACGGCAGTCCCTGCGGAACCTGTGACAGCTGCAGGAAGATCGCTTCCGGAGCAGCAATGAACGTGCTCGAGATCGATGCGGCATCCAACAACGGTGTAGACAATATCCGTCAGATCAATGAAGGCGTGCAGTATGCGCCTACAGACGGAAAGTACATGGTATATATCATCGACGAGGTGCATATGCTTTCCTCGGGAGCATTCAATGCGATGCTGAAAACCCTGGAAGAGCCGCCCTCTTATGTGATCTTTATTCTGGCGACCACGGAATCCCACAAGGTTCCGGTAACCATTCGTTCCCGCTGCCAGAGATATGATTTCCGGCGGATCGAGTATCAGACCATTTCCGACCGGATGCAGGATCTTCTGGAAAGGGAAAATGTTCCCGCCACGAAGGAAGCGCTGGATTATATCGCCCGTGCTGCGGACGGTTCCATGCGAGATGCACTGTCCATCCTGGATGAATGCGTATCCTATCATCTGGGCGAGGAACTGACACTGGACCGGGTGCTTTCCACCATCGGTGCCGTGGATACCGAGATATATGAGCAGCTTACCAGAAAGATAGCGGAGGATGATCCGGTTGCGGTCATGGAACTGATCCATGATGTGATCTGGAAAGGCATGGACCTGACCCGGTTCACGGATGACTATCTGTGGTTCCTCCGGAATCTTCTTTTCCTTGTACTTTCTCCGGGACTGGGAAGCCAGCTGGATCTTACAACGGATAAGATCAAGGAAATGGAGGAGCTGGGGAAGCTCTTCAGTAAGGAAACGCTGCAGAGACATTTAAATGTCATGCAGGAGCTGGCCCAGGAGATCCGGGGATCTTCCACCAAGCGGGTAACTCTGGAGATGGGTATGATCCGTCTGATGCGGCCGGAAACCGGCGTGGATCTGGAATCGGTTCTGGGACGTCTGGAACGTCTGGAGAAACGTGCGGAACAGGCGGAGGCAGAAGTGGTCCGGCTTACGGAAATGACGGAAAAGTTAAAGTCACTTCCCCCTTCGGTAAATGTACAGCCCGCAGCCGGAAATGCGGAGCAGGCGTCGGAACAGGCGGAGGCGGATGCCCTGTCTGCGGAAGAAAAACGGGCGAAGATCAAACTGCTGCTGCCGGAAGAGAAGGTAGAGGCAGTGATGGAGCTTTCAAAGCAATGGAATTCAAAGATCCTGCATTCTCTTTCGATGGAAGAGATGAAATATGCCAAGAATTACAGGCTTGTGGTGGATGAAACACCGCTGGCGGATTTCTGGCTGGATTTCGGACAGAACACCACGCTCAGGAAGATTTTTGACAGTGACGGACATTTGAACCGGCTTTCGGAGGAGGTTGAAGAACTGACGGGACAGAAATTTAAATTCCGTCTGGGAAGTGATACCGACTCGAAAAATGACGGTACGAAGCTGTTTTTGGATGAACTGAACATGGTTTTTGATAATATAGAAGTTTGTTAGGAGGACAAAGCAACATGGCAAAAAGAGGAGGCTTCGGCGGCATGGGTATGATGCCGGGCAACATGAACAACCTGATGAAGCAGGCACAGCGCATGCAGAAGCAGATGGAAGAGACAAAAGCGGCGCTGGAAGAGAAGGAATACGAAGGCACGGCCGGCGGCGGAGTTGTAAAGGTTAAGATGAACGGGAAGAAGGAGATCACCGAGGTGAAGATCTCGGAAGAGGTTGTGGATCCCGAGGATATAGAAATGCTGGAGGATCTGGTGCTGGCTGCAGTGAATGAGGTTGTCCGCCTTCAGTCGGAGGATGAGCAGGCAGAGATGGGTAAGATCACCGGCGGAGGAGGTCTTCCGTTCTAAATGGATATCTATGGTGGCGAGGTAAATCGCCTGATCGAAGAACTGTCCCGGCTTCCCGGGATCGGAGCACGCAGTGCCCAGCGTCTGGCATTTTATATCATCGGAATGCCGGAGGACCGGGTGGATGCGCTCTCTACGGCGATCCGGGAGGCAAAGAAGAAAATCAGATACTGCAAGGTCTGCTGCACCATGACGGATCAGGAAGTCTGCCCGATCTGTGCATCAGAGAAGCGGGATCATAAGCTGATCATGGTGGTCGAAAGTCCGAGGGAACTGGCGGCCTATGAGAGGATCGGCAAGTATGAAGGTGTTTATCATGTGCTTCACGGAGTCATCAATCCGGCGGCGGGAATCGGTCCGCAGGATATCCGGCTGAAGGAGCTGATGCTCCGGCTGCATGATGACTGTGATGAACTGATCATAGCAACAAACTCCAGCGTTGAGGGAGAAGCGACAGCCATGTACATTTCCAAGATGGTGAAACCGGCGGGGATCAAGTGCAGCCGGATCGCCAGCGGTGTTCCCGTAGGAGGGGATCTGGAGTGTACGGATGAGGTTACGCTTTACAGGGCGCTGGAAGGAAGAGTGACATTGTAGCAGGACCGGGATCTGACGGGGTGCTGCTTACGTTATGAAAAATGAAGAGGAGGGTTACAAGTATGAAAAGAATCGGTATGCTTACCAGCGGCGGCGACTGCCAGGCGCTGAACGCAACCATGCGAGGGGTGGCAAAGGGACTGGAGAATCTCTTTGGTATCGGCGAAGTTGAAATCTACGGATTTAAAGATGGTTACAAAGGACTGATCTACGGCAATTATCAGAAGATGAAGCCCATGGATTTCACGGGCCTTCTGAACAAGGGCGGTACCATCCTCGGTACATCCCGTATGCCGTTCAAGATGATGGATGTGCCCACGGATGACGGCATCGAGAAGGTTCCTGCCATGGTTAATAATTACAAGAAGCTGGACCTGGACTGCCTGGTGGTTCTGGGCGGAAACGGTTCCCAGAAGACCGCAAACCTTCTGGCGCAGAACGGACTGAATGTGGTTGGTCTTCCGAAGACCATCGACAACGACATCTGGGGAACGGATATAACCTTCGGTTTCCAGAGTGCGGTGGATGTGGCTACACATGCCATTGACTGCATTTATACAACAGCAGAGTCTCACAGCCGCGTATTTGTCGTTGAGATCATGGGCCACAGAGTCGGCTGGATCACACTGTATGCAGGAATCGCAGGCGGTGCTGACGTTATCCTCCTTCCCGAGGTTCCGTACGATATGAAGAAGGTTTACAAGGCAATTGAAAAGCGCACCAAGCAGGGCAAGCGTTTCACCATCATCTGTGTGGCTGAGGGCGCGATCCCGAAGGAAGTTGCGAAGCTTCCGAAGAAGGAGCGCAAGGAGGCGACTGCCGCTCTCCAGCATCCGTCCATCGGTTATGAGATCGCTGACCAGATCCGTGCGAAGTTCAATGCGGATGTGCGCGTGGCAATCCCGGGACATACACAGCGAGGCGGAAGTCCGGATGCGTATGACCGTTTCATTTCCAGTCGTTTCGGCGCAAAGGCTGCAGAGCTGATCCGGGACAAGGATTTCGGCAAGCTGGTAGTTATGCTGAATGGTGAAGTAACGGCAATCCCGCTGGAAGAGACAGCAGGAAAGCTTAAGTATGTAAATGTTGACAATCAGGCGATCGCAGAGGCAAAGACTCTGGGTATCTGCTTCGGAGATTAAGGGTAAATGTGGAAGAACACATTATTGAAAATTTTATTCAGGACGGTTCTCTTCTTTGCAATCTTTACGGGAACCGCCCTGATTGTTAATGTATGGGACAATCGGGGGAGTGACCGGGCTTATGTGGAGCTTTCCGGTCCGTCGCTGCCGGTTGTCTATACATTTTACGGTGAAACAAAGCTCGCCGGGATCCCTGCCTACCGGCAGGATATGGATCCGTCCCTGATCCGGAATTCAATCCTTCCGGTGGGAGAGGAGAAGGAGGTTTGTTTTGCCATCGACGGTAAGGGGAGCTCCATCGGGGGGGTCTCCTATCAGTTGCGCGATGCAACCGGGGAAACCCTGATCGAGGAGGGGGACCTGGAAATAGCCGAAGTGAAGCAGCATTATTCTTTCTGCAGGACGAAGCTTCGGATGGATATGAAAAAGAACCAGCCGTACATTTTCGAAGTGCTGCTGGATTATAAGGGGACCGAGCTTCGGTTCTATACAAGAGTTGTGAGACTGGAGAAGGAGTATGTGGCGTCTTATCTGGAGGCGGCGGATTCCTTCCATAACCTTCTTTTGTCGGAAAAGAGTTCCGTTCAGAAGGAGGAGATAGAGACCTATATCGATGAAAATGTGCCGGCCGAATATGACCGGAATGATCTGGGCGCGGTTTCGCTTTTCTCCACATACGAGGCTTTGACGTGGGGAGATATGAAACCCGAGATCTCAACGGATCGGGAAAGGGCACTGACGGAAATCTATGAGGACGGAGGAACGGTGGTCCTCCGGTATTCCGCCAGCACCATGGATGAGGAAACACAGGAAATCCGGGTGTATGAGGTGGAGGAACATATTGTTCTGGAGTATGTGCAGGAACAGGCCGGGGCCCGGGTGACGGATTACTTCCGACGGGTGAAGCGGCAGTTCTCCGCCCAGCAATTTGACCGGAAGATCAATGGTATCCGGGTCGGACTGCAGGATGAACTGATGGTATATCGCACCGATGAGGATAACCAGCATCTGGTTTTCGCCATGAACGGCGGAGTCTGGTACTATGATTATAATGCTTCCACCATCGTAAGAATGTATGGCTCGGAAACGACAGGAAGTCCCTTCTCGGATCAGGAGGATTATGTGATCCTTGCAGTGGATGACAAGCAGGTGTATTTTGCCGTTTACGGCCGGATCAGCTGCGGGCCCCATGAAGGGGAGAACGGGATCCTGGTGGAGCGGTTTGATGAAGAGGAAAGGACGTTGGTGGAGTGCGTATTCATTTCCACGAATCTTTCCTATGAATGGATGTCCGCCGAAACGGGAAAGCTTCTTTTCCTGGATCAGACAAAGGGAGTTCTTTATTATCTTCTGAATGAATCACTTCGTTCCGTAAGTCTGGAGGATGGGAAAGAGGAAGTTCTTGCCGAAGGCCTTTCCGTGCCGGAGGTTCTGGTTTCACAGGATCACAGCGTGATCGCGTTCCCTACGGATTCCGGGAAAAAGCCGGGAGCGGAAATGCTCTCGCTCTGGGATCTGGCGAACGGATCGAAGATCGAGATAAAGGAAAAGGGGCAGATGCAGGCACTGACCTTTATCGGGGATGATTTTGTGTATGGCGTGGCGAATGCGTCCGATGCATCCTACGCGGCAGACGGACAGGCATCGCTTCTCTACAGCAGTCTGAAGATCGTGAAGAGAAACGGAAAAGAGAAGAAGGTATACCAAAGATCCGGAATGGTTCTTTCGGAAGTGAAATTCCTGAATAATACCATTTATCTGAAAAGACAGTATAAGAGTCCGGAGTCAGGAGGTTATTCCGAAGCGACACCGGATTATATCACTTACAAGATCGAGGACATGGACGACCGGACGCTTCTGGCGAAAGAGGAAGGCGAGAACGGATATGCTCTGGTTTTCCCGGACTATATCTATATGACGGCAGTTCCGGAAACCCTGATCGCAAAGGAAGATACCGAAGAAGGGATCCGGGTGACGGTTCGCGGAAGAGCGGACAATCGTTACGGATATCTGTTCCGGGCGGGACATCTGGAAGATCTTTCCGAACGGACCGGTATCACGGTAAAGAAGGCCGTGGATACAAGAGGCTATGTGGTGATGGCCGACGGAAGAACCCTGTACCGGCGGAGAGCCGGCGTGCCGTATCTTACGGTTGCGGATCAGGTGGAATATCAGGAAGTGGCTGAAGGAGATGACGGATATGCAGCATGTCTTACCATGAGCCTGAAGATGGCCGGTGCGGAGGCTTCCTATGAGACAGTTCAGAGAGAACTGTCGGACAATGAAAGGAACTGGGACCGGACTTTTGATAAACTGGCAAATGGAGCGGCTACAGGTCTGAACCTGTCCGGAGCGAATCTTGATACCGCAGTCCTGTTCCTGGGAGACGGGATTCCCTTTGCGACGGCACTGGGAGACCGGTATGTATTTGTGGTCAGCTTTAATGCGAATGCAATCCGGTATTATGATCCGGTCCTCAAATCCGAGGTCCGTCTGGATCGCTCGGTATTCCGGGAAAAAGTGGAAGATTCCGGGAATGAGTTCTTCCTGTACATAAAATAAAGAAGTTAAGTAAACCGTGATTCGGTATTTCACCGTTTCTTCACAATTTATACCTAACTTCTTCATAATTTCATGTTATCTTTAAATTGTTCCAAATGAAGGAAACTTATACCTTCCCCCACATTTTTTCATACCTTGAACCCGTTGATTGCCCAACGGGTTCTTTGTTTTGCAGTTTATTTTCTTTTCTTTCCGGAACCGCCCTTTTTCCCGGCGTTTCTGTTCTTCCCGGAATTCCCGTTCCTTTCGGAATTCCCGTTCCTTCCGGAATTTCCGTTTCTTCCGGAGTTGCTATCGTCTTTGTCAGAATCTTTATCGGACTCGTTGTCATCAT
>CADBOV010000180.1 GCA_902796385.1 uncultured Lachnospiraceae bacterium | reverse complement strand
CGTTTCCCGGGGGATCCCCACAAAGGAGGATCCGATGCTGGGGATTTTTGAGTGGGATCAGGCAAATGCATTAAAAGCTCTGGGACATGAGGTTACCTTCTTTGTCCTGGATTACCGCTCAGTACGGAGAAAAAGAAGTCTGGGCTTTTTTGAACGGACGATCAACGGGATCCGGGTTCTGGTGGATTCCTTCCCTGTCGGCGCAGTTCCGACCGGGCTTTTTATCCGTATTGGAACAAGGCGGCTGGGAAAGCTGTACCGGAAGGCGTTCCCGGGAACGGAAAAGCCGGATATCCTGCATGCACATTTTACGGAAATGGGCTGCATCGCGGCAGGTCTTGCAAAGAAGCATTCCCTGCCTCTTGTCATTACGGAACATTCTTCCATTCTGGCAGGGGATAATCCACCTGAGAAGCTGGTACATTTTGCGACAGAGGGATATACTACGGCACAGGCAGTGATCGCGGTGACGGATACATTTGCAAAAAAGATAAAGGACCTTACCGGTGTCAGCTGCCGTGTGGTTCCGAATGTGATCAGTGAAAAGCCCTTTGCCGGACATGAGAGAAGAGAACATACGGGCTTCCGTTTTGTTACGGTTGCAAATCTGATCCCGCGGAAAAGAGTGGGAATGCTGATCGATGCATTCCGTCTTCTCGGAGAAGCGGGAAAGGATGCATCCCTTCTGATCATCGGTGACGGTGAGGAACGGAAGATGCTGGAAGAGAAGACCGCAGGGTACGGTTTGGAGGGTAAAGTCAGCTTTACGGGAAGACTGACCCGGGATGAGATTGCGGAGCAGTTCCGGGATGCGGACTGTTTTGTCCTGGCTTCGGAAAAGGAGACCTTCGGGGTGGTCTATGTGGAGGCAATGATGGCAGGACTTCCGGTGATCGCTTCCCGCTGCGGAGGACCGGAGGATTTTGTTACGGAAGAAACCGGATTGCTGGATACATTTGATGATCCGGAGGTTCTGGCAGGATATATGCGGAGAATGCTGGAGGAACATGACAGGTATGATCCGAAGGTGATCCGCGAATATGCGGTTTTACATTTTTCACCTGCTGTGGTGGCAGAAGAACTGACGAAGGTTTATGACATGGTTCTGGCAGAGTGAAATGGATGGATGATCGATCCGGGACGGGTCGATCCGTGAGACAGGGTAAGGTGGACGGATCCGGAAATGGAACATTTAAAAACATTTTCAAAATATGCACTGGGTTCGCTTTTGTCGCTGATCATCGGATTTACGTCGGCAATGGTGCTGACGAGGATATTTCCCACGGAGGAAATGGGAAAGTATTCCATGTATACGATGGTTGGCGGCCTTATTGCGTCATTCGTTTATCTCGGCCTGGATCAGTCCTATGTCCGGTTTTATTTTGATGAATCGGAGGAGGCGCGGGTTTCGCTCTTAAAACGCTGCATTCTGCTTCCGATCGTTCTTACTCTGGTAGTTGCGCTGGGACTGTTTTTATTCAGCGGTGTTTTTTCGGATTATGTGATCGGAGAGGAGTCCCTCTATCTGGTTCCTCTTTTCCTTCTTTATTTCTTTTCACTCACGGTGAACCGGTTTATGCTGCTGAAGATCCGGATGGCCCAGAAACCCATGGCTTATTCCATGATGGGTATCATCAATAAGCTGACATATTTTGTGATGGCAATCGTTCTTTATTATGCGATCTTCGGAGCGAAGAGCTGGGCGCTGATCATTGCCGTGACCGCAGGGGAGATGGTGATGCTGGCTTCCGCATTTCTTGTGGAAAGAAAAAGCTTCTTCGGGAAGCAGGAGACTGCAGCTACGTCCATGGATCAGCTGATGAAATACGGGCTTCCCTTCCTGTTCTCCACAGCCATCACGATCCTCTTTGAATCCACGGATAAGATCATGCTGAAGAGCCTTTCGAATTATAACGAGATCGGTCTTTATACAGGTGCGCAGACCATCGTGAATCTGATCGCCCAGGTCCAGACCGTATTCTCTACCTTCTGGCTGCCGGTTGCGCTTGAGCATTACAGCCAGGATCCGGAAGAGAAGGGCTTCTACATCCGCGTAAACAAGATTGTTTCCTATGCGATGCTGGTTGTTTTCATTCTTGTGCTCTGCACAAAGGATATCATTATTTATTTCCTTGGGGCGGATTACAGGGATGCATCGTTTATTTTCCCGTTCCTTGCATTTATGCCGATCATGTATACCGTATCGGAAACCACGGTGCTGGGGATCAACTTTAAAAAGAAGTCCGGTTATCATGTATGGATCTCCATAGCATGCGTTATTGTAAATATGATCGGAAACTATTTCCTGATCACATGGTTCGGCGCAACGGGTGCAGCCATTTCAACCGGACTTGCATATATCGTATTCTTTGCGCTCCGTACTATTCTTGCAAACCGGGTTTATCCGGTTCGCTATGCAAACGGACGCTTTGCAATAGCATGTATTCCGGTGGCGGTTCTGGCGGGGATTGCATGCTTCTATTCCGTTCACTGGTGGTATCTTCTGACAGCGGCGCTGGTACTGGTTCTGGTTTCGTTTTTGTACCGGGATGTGCTTTCACAATCCAAGCAGGTATTGCTGGAAGTGAAGGATAAAATAAAGGGCAAAACTTCCCACGAAAAAAAATAAAAAAAGTTGTTGACAGAGATGGAAACGGATGTTAATATATAAAAGCTGTCGCACGAAAGACATCGAAGACGGACAAAGACGCGACGGCTTTTATATTGCCGAAAGGCAAGTGTTCTTTCACAATTTAATACCATAGCAACCCCGAAAAATTCTTTTAAAAAAATTATTTTTCGGATTATACAATCCAAACACAGTAATAAATGGATTACGAAATCGCACAGCGATTTATG
>CADBOV010000179.1 GCA_902796385.1 uncultured Lachnospiraceae bacterium | reverse complement strand
TCGGGGTGGACACGAACCAGATCGCCACCACGATCGTCGCACAGATCACGGCCGTACTCAGGTTTTCTACTGCGATCAGTACGATACAGGCTCCGGGAGGGAGCATCAGCATGACCGTTCCCATGACAGTCTTCATATACCCGCTTTTTGCCGTACATGCATATGCCATGTAAATGATCAGCGAGAGCTTTGCGATCTCGGAAGGCTGAAACGACAGGATTCCGAGACTGATCCATCTGGTAGATCCGTTACTTGCTTTACCGATCACAAAAACCGAGATCAGAAGAAGTACCGTGGCGATGATAATGATCTTCGACCATCCGATCAGGATCTGATACCGGATCCTGGATACAACAAGCATTACCGCAAGACCCACAAATCCGAAAAGCGCCTGACGCTTCAGGAAGTACGCACTGTCATCATAGTTTATGCTTGCCTTATAGGAGCTGATGCTGTATACCATCATGAGCCCGAACAGGAAAAGAAAAACAATCAGAAAGAGAGACGGATAATCAAAGTACGTCCCCCGAACAAAGATCGGTTTTCTCTTTCTTCCTGCCAAGCCTCTATTCCTCCAGATCGTTTACATACTGTTTAAAGAGCGTTCCCCGTTCCTCATAACTCTTGAACATATCCCAGCTTGCGCACGCCGGTGACAGCAGGACCGCTTCTCCCGGTCTGGAATGCTCATAGCAGAACTTTACCGCTTCTTCCAGGCCATCCGTAAGGATCACCTGATTAAATCCATGACGTTTTGCCGCATCGGAGATTGCCTGTGCAGTCTCTCCCAGCAAAACCAGATATTTTACTTTTCCACCGAAGGAAGTGATCCATTCGTCATAGTCCGAATGCTTATCATATCCTCCGCCGATCAGAAGCGTAGGCTTCTGCATTGCTTCAACGGCCTTGATCGCCGCATCCGGATTGGTTCCCTTCGAATCATTGTAGTAATCAACGCCTTTTACGGTCCTGACGTACTCAATGCGGTGCTCAACGCCCTGGAATGCCGCCACCGTACTGCGGATCACGGATACCGGGATTCCCATCTTATAGGTAATGGCAACTGCTGCCAGCACATTTTCAACATTATGATTGCCGAGGATCCGGATATCCGAAACCGGAAGCACATCCGTTTCCTGTCCCGCCTCACGGATCACGATAACTCCGTCCTTTATGAACACGCCCTCTTCCAGCTGTTCCAGACGGCTGAAATACAGCACCTTCACATTCGTAAGCTGCTCTGCCCGGACACGTACCTCCGGATCATCATAGTTCATCACACAGGTATCTTCTCCGGTCTGATTCTCGGTGATCCGCATCTTTACAGTCGCATAGTTTTCAAAGGTATAATGCCGGTTCAGATGATCCGGTGTCAGATTCAGTACCGCGGATACCTCCGGATGAAATGTATGGATGGTTTCCAGCTGGAAGGAACTGATCTCTGCTGCGATCAGCTGTCCCTGCTGTGTTGAATCGGCAAACTGCGTAAACGGTGTTCCGATATTTCCCACAACCAGACTGTTTTCCTTCTCTGCTTTGAATATCTCTCCCACCAGTGTTGTGGTGGTTGTCTTTCCGTTTGTTCCGGTGATGGCTGCGATCCGTCCCCGGTTGAAATAAGCTGCCAGCTCGATCTCTCCCCAGATCGGAACTCCTGCATCTCTTACCCGGTTCACAAAAGGCGCATCCAGTGCAATTCCGGGGCTGATCACCATAAGGTCAGCCTCTTTCATTTTCTCTACAGGCATCGATCCCAGAACCAGTTCAACCCGGTCCGGATGACCGAAGTTCTTGAACAACTTTTCCTGATCCAGAGATTCATTCTGGTCAAAGAGGATCACATCCGCACCATTCCTGAGGAGCAGTCCGACCGAACTGATCCCGCTCTTGCCTGCCCCGGCAACTATGACTTTCTTTCCCTTCATCGCACATCTCCTTCTGTCTTCCCTGAAATCCCGGTCCTACTTTTGTCCCAGCCTGCTTTTGTTCCGGTCCTGCTTTTGTTCCGGCCTTTCATTCGTTCCGGTCTTTCATTTTGTCCGTATCTGTTCGGGATATTGGTGGGATCTGCGTAGCCGCACCCGGATTGATGAATAAATGTCCCCACATTTTCTCCGAAGTTTTGCCGCCTTCGGTCTTTCCCTCAGATGCAGCTACGTTTACTCGATATCCCGTTTTTACCGTTATTCTTATCCGGCCTTACTCTTATCCGGTCTTATTCCTCCGATTCATCGCCTCCGGAGTCATCGTACTCATCACCCCCGGAATCGTCATACTCATCGCCTCCGGAGTCGTCATACCCTTCATCGTCCTCCGAATCATCGTAGGACTCATCCTCATCTTCGGCGGCTTCTTCATCGCCTCCGCCGTCATCACCGTCTTCACTCTCATCCGGTTCACCGGCATCCTCTTCGTCGCCATCCTCATCTTCGTCTTCGCTTTCGTCCGCATCCTCCTCCGACTCATCGGTAGGGCTGCCTTCCACGAATACGGGACTTACAGGATCATCAACCTCTTTGATCTTTGAAACATCAACATCATTTGTACGGTAAATGTTCATATACGGGAAAAGATCCTGCGAGATCATCTGGAACAGCATGGTTCCGGCACCGCTCATATCCTGCTCGGGTACGTCCGGCTCATCAACCACACAATAGATCACAACCTCCGGATCCTCCACCGGTGCAAATCCGATAAAAGAAAGGATGAATTTCCCCTGGTTTCTCGGAATCTTCTCGGCCGTTCCGGTCTTTCCTCCGATGGTATAGCCTTCCATGGCAGTACGCCATCCGGTTCCGTTCTCAACAACTCCCTGAAGCATCTTCCGGATCTCGGCCGAAGTCTGTTCGGAAATGGTTCTTCTTACCAGGATGTTGTCATAGTTCTTAATCACGTTTCCGTTCTCATCCTTGATCTGGCGTACCAGCTGGGGCTGGTAATAATATCCTCCGTTGATCGCGGAGCAGAATGCAGTACCAAGCTGGATCATCGTAACGGAAACACCCTGTCCGAAGGCCGAGGTTGCAAGCTCAACCTCATTCAGCCGGTCTTCGTCATAAATAAGTGTTGCAAGGGACTGATTGCCCATTTCGCCGTAAATATCAATACCGGTCCGCTGTCCGAACCCAAACAGGCTCTGGGTCTTTGCAAATGCCGTCCGTCCCATCAGTGCGCCGATCTGCATGAAGCAGTCATTGCAGGAATAAGCAAGTGCCAGCGACAGATCCAGGGTTCCGTGTCCGTCATGCTCGGAGCAGTAAATATCCCAGTCCGCAACCTTCTGATGCCCGTCGCAGTAGAAAGTCTCATCCCCTTTCAGAACACCCTCTTCCAGCGCACCTGCCAGTACAAAGGTCTTATATGTGGAACCCGGCTCAAACGTATCACTGAGCACGAAATTTCTCCACACTTCATTCAGCGCATCCAGACGTTCCTCGTCCTTCATCTTCTTCGAATATGCCTCAAACTGCTCATCCGTCATGTCCGGGAACTGGTACCGGGTGGCAGCCAGATCATACGCCTCGTTCGGATCATACTGATGCAGATTGTACAGTGCGAGAACCTCACAGGTTTTCGGCCGCATGACCAGAACGGAAATGTTCTTCGCGTTCATCTTTTCCTGCAGCTCCTCTGCGTTCTTCTGAACAATCTTCTGTATCTCGGTATCGATGGAGGTCACCAGGTTATAGCCGTTTGTCGGCGGCTCCGTTGTACGCTCCAGACTGTAGCTGTCATTCAGGTATGCATAGGTTCTTCCGTCGGTTCCGTTCAGTTCATCATTGTATGCACCTTCCAGTCCGCCGATTCCTTCATTTCCGCTTACCACAAAGCCAAGCATGTGGCATCCCAGCTCATTGTAAGGATAAACCCTGTCATATCCTTCTTCGAACCATACACCGGTTACATCCGCCCCTTCCTTCGTTTCACGGAAGTCCTTGAACGCCTTAACCTGTTCGTAGGACAGATGTTTCTTTACAACCTTATAAAGGGATTTTGAATCCTCCATGTAATGATCAAAATCCTCTTTTTTTACATCAAAATATGTGGCCAGCGCGTCCCTTGTTGCGGCCACACTGTCCTCATTTCTCAGAATATTCTTCGGTTCTATGATCAGACTGTAGATTTTGTTGCTGGTGGCAAGTACCGTTCCATTGCAGTCCAAAATATCACCCCTCCGGTACGGAACGGTGATGCTTTCATAGTTTTTCTGACTCAGAACCTCTTTTTCGTATTTTGCTCCCTTGCTCAGATTTATATGGACCAGCTTTGCGATCAGCACAGCAAAAAGCAGGCTGAGCCCGATCATCATAAACAGCAGCTGTTTCCGCATCCTTCGCAGGAATACTTTCCGTTTTTTCTTCTTCATGATAATGAATGCCTTAAAAGAAAAGCGAAGTCCTGAGACAATTATTTTGCCTCAGGAACATCTCTCAACTGTTTTACATAGTCTTCGTTTGCGCCTTCATAGTACACGATCTGGCCTTTTTCAGAGTATACCATACCCAGATCCTTTGTTGCTACATCATATATCTGATTCAGTGAATACATATTCTCCAGAGAGTCCTCGTATGCAGCGTTGTTTGCCTGCATCTCCTGAACCGTACTCTGCATTTCATCTATGGATCTTTCCTGCTCACTGACTCTGCTCTGGATCGTCAGCATAACCACGCTGCTTATGATCATAAGGATCAGGGAAGCGGTAAGAACGATCGCGTAACCCTTATCGAAATAAAGTGACTTTTCTGCACGAACAGCTGCGGTCCGATAGGTTCTGTTCCCCTGCGGTCTTCTTGCAGGACGCTCCTCTGCGGGCCGACGCTTCGGTGCAGCCACGCTTTCTCTCTTGCGAACCGTGCTGCCATCCACATAATACATATTCCGGATCTGTCTCTTGTTCTCCACTAAGCAAAACCCCTTTTTACTTCTTCTCAAACACTCTTAATTTCGCACTCTTTGATCTCGGATTACTTTCCTGTTCCTCTTCATCCGGCAGGATGGGCTTTCTGGTGATCACCTTACCCTGCGATACTCTTCCACAGACACACACCGGAAAATCCGGAGGGCAGATGCAGGGATGCTCTGCTTTTTTCATTGCCTGTTTCACGATTCTGTCTTCCAGTGAATGGAAGGTGATGATACACAGCCTTCCTCCCGAAGAAAGGCGTTCGATCATCCGGTCTATGGAATCCTCCAGAACCTGCAGTTCCCGGTTCAGTGCGATCCGGATCGCCTGATAGGTTTGTTTGGAGGGGTGCCCTCCATTCCGCCTGGCGCGGGCAGGAATGGAGGACCTGATAAGCTCATTCAGTTCAAATGTAGTGACGATCTCTTTTTCCTTCCTTCTTTTACAGATATTTGCCGCGATCTGTCTTGCAAAAGGCTCTTCCCCGTATTCTCGAAGGATCCGGGTGAGATCCGCTTCACTATATTGATTGATGATGTCCCGGGCTGTTTCCGGGTTCGACTGATCCATCCGCATATCCAGCGGTGCATCGGTCCGATATGAGAATCCCCGTTCTCCGTTATCCAGCTGATAGGAGGAAACGCCCAGATCAAGGAGTATTCCGTCTACAGGGCCGATTCCGAGCTGTTCAAGAACGGATGTGAAATTTACGAAATTGCTTTTAATGACTGTGGCACGGTCTGACAGTTCAGCCAGCCTCTTCGTTGCGGTATCCACTGCCGTCTGATCCTGATCCAGGCAGACAAGCCGTCCATTTTCATCCAGCCTTTTTAAGATCTCCGATGAATGGCCTGCCCCACCGACCGTCCCATCCAGATAGGTACCATCCGGCCGGATCTTCAGCTGATCCAGGACCTGGTCCAACAGGATCGGTACATGATGGAATTCCATTTTGGTTTCTCCTTAGAAATCGATATCTGATTCTTCCAGCATTGCACGGATCTCTTCTCTGGTCTGCTTGGAATCCATCTTTGTCTCCTGCCATGCTGCAGCACTCCAGACCTCAGCCTTTTCACCGTTACCGATGATCACCACATCTTTTTCGATGCCTACATCCGCCCGGATGTCTGCCGGGATCACCGTACGTCCCTGACTGTCTATGTTGCAATCCACCGCATTTGACTGGAAGTATCTTTTCAGCCGGCGATTCTCTGTCTTCGAATTACCCAGCTGGTTCAACCGTTCCGTAAACTTATCCCACTCTTCCTGGGAATAAAGGTAGATACAATCTTCCAAACCAAGTGTCATTACAAATTCGCTTCCGAGACTGTCCCGGAATTTGGAAGGTACGATCAAACGGCCTTTACTGTCAACACTATGAAAATATTTACCTTTCATGTTCTTTGACACGAACCGTTTTCCTCCTTCCCGGTGTTCTGTGGATGTATCACTCACCACTTCGTGGTTTTTTGATGCATTTTTCCTCCACTTTCCACCACCATGTATCCATAATACCCCATTGGCCGCCGATTTGCAAGGACGTTTTTGTCAAATTTCCATGCAAATGTAACAAAATTTTCAATTCACTTTTGTTGAATTGCACAAAAAAAGAGCCGCATAAAATGCGACTCTTCTACATTTTGTGGTGGTTCGATTTCCCACTACTATATTTAGATTTGACCCGGATCACTCATTCTTTTCCGGCTTTTTCCTTTTGGAAGGCTTTTCCCCCGTCAGGTCCTCTTGGCCCTCTTTCTCTGAAGGTTTACCCTCCGCCGTTTCCTCTTCTGACGACGGATCACCCGCCGCATTCTTTCCGCTGACCGGTCTGTGACAGATCAGTTTTTTTCCACGACGCAGCTTCAGGTAATTCCGGACCAGTACCGCACCGGCTGTCACCATGCAAAGTACCGCCACAACCTGGCTGATCTTAAGAGGTCCGATCATAAGGGAATCCGTACGGTTGCCTTCGATCAGGAATCTTCCCAGTCCGTATCCGAAGATGTAGATCATGGAAAGTTCTCCGTCAAATTTCTTTCTCTTCCGATACCAGATCACAAACAGAAGGATGGCAAGATTCCAGAGTCCTTCCAGAAGGAATGACGGCATAACCGTGATACATTCCTGTCCGTTGATGATCTCCGTGTTCTTTACCATGGTGTCCGTGATCACGCCGGACTGATACAGATGCGTATAGCTGCCTTCCGTTCTGAAGTATTCCACCGGAATCCCCATGCGGATGAAAGAATCCGTAAATCCGCCGAACACCTCACGGTTAAAGAAATTCCCCCAGCGTCCCAGGATCTGACCGATCAGGATACCATAGACGATATTATCCGCAAACTGCGGAAGATAGATCTTTCTCTTCTTTGTAAATACATAGGATACAATGACTCCGCCGATGATACCGCCGTAAATGGCCAGACCACCCTGACGGATGTCGATCATTCTTCGAAGGGATTCCCCGAAGCTGATCCCCTCTCCCACATATTCCTTCAGATTAAAGATAATATAGTAAAGCCGGGCCGAAAGGATCGTGGGAATGATCATCCAGAGCCAGTAATCCAGATAGTCATCCTCCGTCAGCCCTGTTTTCTTTCCCTGAGACATGGCGATCTTAAGTGCGATGATAAATCCGATCGCAATTATGATCCCGTAAAACTTGATCTCAAATCCGAATATCGTGATACTGTTCGGGACGTTCGGAAGCGAAATACCAAGCCCCGGAAAATAAATACCATTCATTTCTACAATCTCCTGCAAATGTGAGGTTACGCGCTAAACGGATCCTAAACATTGAATTTGAAAAGAACCACATCCCCGTCCTTCATCACATACTCTTTTCCTTCCTGACGAACCAGGCCCTTTTCCTTGGCTGCGGCCATGGTTCCGCTGGCGATCAGATCATCGTAAGCGATCACCTCCGCCTTGATGAATCCACGCTCAAAGTCGGAATGGATCTTACCTGCTGCCTGCGGAGCCTTGGTTCCCTTGGTAATGGTCCATGCACGGGACTCCGTCGGTCCTGCCGTCAGATAACTGATGAGACCCAGCAGATTGTAGCTGGCACGGATCAGCTTATCCAGTCCGGACTCGGAAAGGCCCAGATCCCGGAGGAACTCCATCTTCTCCTCATCATCCAGTTCGGCAATCTCCTCTTCCATCTTTGCGGAAATGGTAAATACTTCACTGTGATTCTCTTTCGCGAACTCCCGGACACGGTTTACATAATCATTTGATGCTCCGTCATCCGCCATATCGTCCTCTGCCACATTTGCAGCAAAGATCACAGGCTTTGCGGTCAGCAGGTTGTACTCCTTGAAGTAAGCCTCTTCATCCTCGTCCTGTGTCTCGAAGCTGATGGCCAGCTTGCCGCTCTCCAGATGTTCCTTCAGGCGGTTCAGCATATCCACTTCCTTGGCTGCGGACTTATCATTCCGTGCCACACGGATCTGCTTCGCCAGACGACGCTCCAGTACCTCGATATCCGCGAAGATCAGCTCCACGTTGATGGTGTCGATATCCCGGATCGGATCCACGGATCCCTCCACATGGATCACATCATCATCCTCAAAACAGCGAACCACATGAACGATGGCATCTGTCTCACGGATATTTGCCAGGAACTGGTTTCCCAGACCTTCACCCTTGGATGCACCCTTTACCAGACCTGCAATATCAACAAACTCGATCACGGCCGGGGTGGTCTTTGCGGAATCATACATTTTCGTAAGAACATTCAACCGTTCATCCGGAACTGCTACCACTCCCACATTCGGATCTATGGTACAAAACGGATAATTGGCAGATTCTGCACCCGCCTTGGTCAGTGAATTGAATAATGTACTTTTCCCAACGTTCGGTAACCCGCAAATGCC
>CADBOV010000178.1 GCA_902796385.1 uncultured Lachnospiraceae bacterium | reverse complement strand
TTTTTCCGCCGTCCTGCTCCTTTGTCCCGGCTTCGCAGCCACTTTCTTCTCCGTCTTCCGCTCCTGCTTTACAGGCCGGGCTGCACCCTGTTTTTCGGATTTCTGTTCCTTCTGCTCTTTCACGGCGGGACGATGCATCATCTTATCTACATTTTCCAGAAGTTCTACCAGTTCCTGCTTTCTGAGCCCGGTAACATTTCTGAGGCCCTTTGTCTTTGCTGTTTCCTTCAGTTCCGCGATCGTAAGTTTTGAGTAATCCATAAAACCTCCTGTCTCAATCGTAAACGGACAGACTTCTGTCCATGACCGGTTTCTCGTTGCCGTTTATTTATACATATCCTGTAAATATCAAATGGGATTTGCCGCGGATCATTCCGCAGACTGATTTGAATCGGTGACTACCTTTTTTGATTATAGCATAGTGTTTCCATTATTTCACTATATTTTTACCGTGCACTATCTTGCATTTTTGCACTGTCTGGGGTATTCTTATAGGGCATCCCCGCGCATTCCCGGCCGGGGTTATTTCAACGATGGGAGATGGATTTCATGGACAGTCTTTTTCTTTATAAGATCATAATCCTGTATATGCTGGATCGAATCGACGAATATACGCTGACCAACACTCAGCTTACAAACTTCATCCTGGACAACGGATATACCACTACATTCAACATCCATGAAGCTCTCAGTGAACTGATCGATTCCGGTTTTATTTCCGTCAGCACCATCCGTGATACACGGCATTATAAGATTACGAATCTGGGTGAGGAGGCTCTCTTCTATTTTGAGAACCGGCTTCCGAAGCCGATCAAAGACGATATCCTCAGATATTTCAAAGAAGAACGGATCAATCTGAAAAATGAATCCGAGATCTATGCAGACTATTATATGAATGATAATCAGGAATATACGGTAGAATGTATCATTAAGGAGCGAAAGGATGTGCTCCTTGATCTGAAATTCAATGTGCCCACCCACGAAATGGCCGTTTCCATCTCAAACAGCTGGCGGGCCAAGAGCACAGATGTGTACTCTTACCTTATGAAGGAACTTGTATCCAACCCGGATACGGAACAGCACCCGCAGGATTAATCCGTCATATGAAGATCCATCAGTGACAGGATCTCTTCACGCCCTTGTTTTGTCAACGCAGAATAAGGGATTATTTTTATATCACTATTACATCCCAGAGCCGTACGGATCAGCTTCAGCTGCTTATCCTTCTGGCTGCGTTTGATCTTATCCAGCTTCGTTGCGATGATCACCGGTGTAAATCCGTTTGCAAGAACCCACTCATACATCTGTTTGTCATTGGCTCCGGGTTCATGCCGTATATCGATCAGCAGGAAAACCAGTTTCAATGTCCGGCTGGTCCTCAGATACCGTTCGATCATCTTTCCCCATTTTGCTTTTTCCGTTTCGGAAACCTTCGCATAACCATATCCCGGAAGATCCACGAAATAGAATTCCCGGTTGATCAGATAGAAATTGATGGTCTGGGTTTTTCCCGGCTGGGAAGATGTCCTTGCCAGATTCTTCCGGTTCATAAGCCCGTTGATCAGGGAAGATTTTCCCACATTTGATTTTCCGGCAAAAGCAAACTCCGGAGCGTCATGCTCCGGAAGTTTACTTGTAACGCCGCATACTGTTTCCAGTTCTGCCTGTTTGATCGTCATTTTTATGCCTTTCTCTTTGTATCTGCCTGATGAACACGGCTCTTATGCGTCTTCGGCTGACTCCGCTGTGTTGTCTCCGGCGGAGCACCTTCGGTTATGGTCTCTTTCGTGATAAGACAACTCTGGATCATGTCATCCGAAGGAATCTCATACATCAGATCCATCATGGCTTTCTCAAGGATTGCACGAAGTCCGCGGGCTCCGGTATTTCTCTCCATTGCCTCCTTCGCGATCTCACGAAGCGCGTCCTCTGTGAAGGAAAGCTCCACATCATCCAGTTCAAACAGCTTCTGATACTGCTTTGTGATCGCACTCTTCGGCTTAACCAGGATATTGACAAGCGCATCCTCGTCCAGCTGATCCAGTGTTACGATCACCGGCACACGTCCCACAAACTCGGGAATGATACCGTATTTTACAAAATCCTGCGGCTGAACCTGCTTGAAAATGTCGCCGGTATTTCCCAGCTTCTTATCTTCGATCTCCGCATTGAACCCGATGGACTTCTTACCGATCCGGTTCTCGATCACTTTATCCAGTCCGTCAAATGCACCACCGCAGATGAAAAGAATGTTGGTGGTATCGATCTGGATCAGTTCCTGCTGCGGATGCTTGCGTCCACCCTGCGGTGGAACGGAAGCCATGGTTCCTTCAATGATCTTAAGAAGTGCCTGCTGTACGCCCTCACCGGATACATCACGGGTGATGGATACATTTTCACTCTTCTTTGTGATCTTATCGATCTCGTCGATGTAAACAATTCCCTTTTCCGCACGTTCGATATCGTACTCTGCGGCCTGAATGAGTTTCAGAAGGATATTCTCCACATCCTCGCCCACATAACCGGCTTCCGTAAGCGTTGTAGCATCAGCGATCGCAAACGGAACATTTAAAAGCTTTGCCAGCGTCTGTGCCAGATATGTCTTACCGGATCCGGTCGGTCCCGCCATAATGATGTTGCTCTTCTGGAGCTCCACATCAAAGGTCCGTCCGGACAGCACTCTCTTGTAATGGTTATAAACCGCAACCGAAAGTGCCTTCTTTGCAGCTTCCTGTCCGATTACATACTCATCCAGAAAAGCCTTGATCTCCTTCGGTTTCAGAAGGTTGATCTCACCGGCTCCGCGCTCCTGCGCATTATCCTCTTCAATTATTTCCATACAGATGTCGATGCACTCATCACAGATATAAACGCCCGGGCCTGCGATCAGCTTGCGGACCTGATCCTGTGATTTGTTGCAGAATGAACATCTGACTTTCTTTTCTTCATTGCGACTTGCCAATGGATTTACCTCTCCTACTTACGGTTTGCAACTACCTTGTCAATCAGTCCGTATGCACATGCTTCCTCTGCTGTCTTCCAGTTATCACGCTCACAGTCTGCTGCCATCTCCTCGATGGTCTTGCCGCAGTTCTCTGCCATGATCCGGTAGATATTCTGCTTTGTACGCTGCATATGCTCTGCTGCGATCTGCATATCCGTTGCCTGACCCTGCATTCCGCCAAGCGGCTGATGGATCATGATCTCAGCATTCGGAAGCGCGAAACGCTTTCCCTTTGCTCCACCGCTGAGAAGGAATGCACCCATGCTGGCAGCCATTCCGACACAGATTGTGGATACATCACATTTGATGTACTGCATGGTATCATAGATCGCCATTCCGGCGGTTACGGAACCACCCGGACTGTTGATATACAGGTTGATATCCTTGGTTGAATCCTCGGACTCCAGAAAGAGCAGCTGTGCAACTACAAGGCTTGCAGTCACATCATTTACCTCATCACCCAGGAAAATGATACGCTCCTTTAAAAGTCTTGAATAAATGTCATAGGCTCTTTCGCCACGACTGCTTGTCTCTATGACGGTAGGTACTAATGCCATAAACGCTTCTCCTTTCCCCCTTCAGAAATACCGGAACTATACTTCCTTTGCGTTCTCGGCCAGGAACTTAACTGCCTTGCGGTTCTTCAGGTCACGGCGGATGGAATCAACTTCCTTCTCGCCTGCAAGCTCCTTGAATTTTTCTACATCCAGCTGATATGCCTCAGCCATCTTCTTCATCTCTTCTTCTACTTCCTCATCGGATACTTCAAACTTCTCAGCCTCGGCAACTGCTTCAACAACCAGACTGGACTTGATCCGTGTGATCGCATCCGGCTTCATCTGCTCCATCATGTCCTCACGG
>CADBOV010000177.1 GCA_902796385.1 uncultured Lachnospiraceae bacterium | reverse complement strand
GATTCGGGAAACCGTTAAATCACCGAGATCTCCGGAGTGATATCCTCCAGAACGTCCAGCAGGATCCGGACCGTATCCAGGGAAGTGAACATGGTCACGCCATTCTCCACCGCACACTGCCGGATCGCCGTTCCGTCATTGAAATGTACCCCTGACAGGATGGCCCTGGTATTTATGATGTAGCTTACATAACCGGCTCTGATGGACTTCAGTACCTCATCACTGCCGTCCGAAAGCTTTCCGCGAAGTCTGGTACGGATTCCGTTCTCCTTCAGGAAATTTGCGGTTCCCACGGTTGCTTCGATATTGAAGCCCAGCTGATAGAACCGGCGTACCAGCGGAAGCGCCTCTTCCTTATCCTCATCCGCCAGTGTAACCATGACGGTACCGTAATCCTTCATCTTGATTCCCGAAGCCTGCAGTGCTTTGTAGAATGCGCGCTTCAGCTTCCGGTCATAACCGATGGCCTCTCCGGTGGATTTCATTTCCGGCGAAAGATATGCATCCATACCATGCAGCTTCTCGAAGGAGAAGGCAGGTGCCTTTACATACCAGAACTGTTTCTCCGGCGCAACCCCCGGTTTGATCCCCTGATCCTCCAGGCTCTGACCCAACATTACCTTTGTGGCAATGTCTACCAGAGAATAACCGGAAGACTTGGACAGGAACGGAACCGATCTGGAGGCCCGCGGGTTTACTTCGATGATGTAGACACTTTCATCCTTATCCACGATGAACTGGATGTTGAAGAGTCCCACGATCCCGATGCCCAGACCAAGCTTTGTCGTATAGTCCAGGATCGTTTCCTTTACCTTGTCGGAAATGGAGAAGGGCGGATAAACACTGGTACTGTCTCCGGAATGTACACCGGTCCGCTCTACCAGCTCCATGATGCCCGGAAGGAACACCGCTTTTCCGTCGCAGATGGCATCCACTTCCACTTCTTTTCCGACAACATATTTATCAACCAGAACCGGCTGGTCCTCATTTACTTCAACCGCACTCTGCAGGTAGTGACGGAGCATTTCCTCATTTGCAACGATCTCCATGGCACGACCGCCCAGAACGAAGCTGGGGCGTACCAGAACCGGATATCCGATCCGTTCCGCAACGGAAACGCCGCTCTCGATATCGGTAACCGCTTCTCCCTTCGGATGCGGGATGTCCAGTTCCTCGATCAGGGCTTCAAATGCATCCCTGTCCTCTGCCTTGAAGATGGCATCACAATCCGTTCCGATGATCTTCACACCACGCTTGGTCAGGGGGTCTGCCAGATTTACCGCAGTCTGACCGCCCAGTGTGGCGATCACGCCCTCCGGCTTCTCCAGCTCTACGATATTCATGATATCTTCCGGTGTCAGCGGCTCAAAATACGGCTTATCCGCCGTTGTATAATCGGTGGAAACCGTCTCCGGGTTATTGTTGACAACAATGGCCTCGTAACCCATTTCACGGATGGTCTTTACTGCATGAACCGTGGAGTAATCAAATTCCACACCCTGGCCGATCCGGATGGGACCGGAACCCAGGACCAGAACCTTCTTTTTATCCGAAACGACGGACTCGTTTTCTTCCTCATAGGTGGAATAGAAATAGGGAACGTAGCTCTCAAACTCGCTTGCACAGGTATCGATCATCTTATAAACCGGGAAGATCTTCATGCTGCGGCGTTTCTCCCAGATCTCGTCCTCGGAGCAGCCCAGCATTTCGGCTATGTAGGAATCCGAGAAGCCCATACGCTTGGCATCATACATCAGCTCTCTCGAAAGTTCTTCACCGGTTCCCTTCAGGGCTTCGATCTTCTTCTCGAAGTCCACGATCTTCTTGATCTTATCCAGGAAGAACATGTCGATCTTCGTGATCGCGTTGATCCTCTGGTGATCCACACCCAGCCACATCAGCTGGGAAATGGCATAGATCCGGTCATCCGTACCTTCCTTGATATAATCCAGCAGTTCCTCCTGCGACATATTTGACTGGTCGAACTTCTCCAGATGCAGGTGGTTCTTTCCGTCCTCCAGGGAACGAATGGCCTTTAAGAGACTTTCCTCCATGGTCCGTCCCACGCTCATGACCTCACCGGTTGCCTTCATCTGTGTGGAAAGCTTATTGGAGGCAAGTGTGAATTTGTCAAATGGGAAGCGGGGCATTTTCGTAACCACGTAGTCCAGTGCCGGCTCAAAGCAGGCCGGTGTATTTGCCAGCTGGATCTCCTCCAGCTGCATGCCCACTGCGATCTTTGCGGATACACGTGCGATCGGATATCCGCTTGCCTTGGAAGCAAGCGCGGACGAACGGGACACACGGGGATTTACCTCGATCACGTAGTACTGGAAGGACTCCGGATCCAGGGCGAACTGTACGTTACAGCCTCCGCAGACGCCCAGTGCGCGGATCAGCTTCAGTGCGCTGTCACGCAGCATATGATATTCTTTGTTTGTCAGTGTCTGGCTGGGAGCCACTACGATGGAATCTCCGGTATGGATGCCCACCGGATCCAGGTTCTCCATGTTGCAGACTACGATCGCGGTATCATTTGCATCCCGCATTACCTCGTACTCGATCTCTTTATAACCCTTGATACTTTTCTCAACCAGCACCTGATGAACCGGGGAAAGCGCAAGCGCGTTCCGCATCATGACCTTCATCTCTTCCGGATCATTTGCAAAACCGCCGCCGGTTCCTCCCAGTGTAAATGCGGGACGGAGGATAACAGGGTATCCGATCTGTTCCGCTGCCTCCAGACCTTCCTCGATGCTGTAGGTGATCTGGGACGGAACTACCGGTTCACCGATCTTCTCGCAAAGCTCCTTGAACTGTTCCCGGTCCTCAGCGCAGCGGATACTTGCCGCATCGGTACCCAGGAGCTCGATCTCGCATTCCGCAAGAACTCCCTTGTCATAGAGCTGCATCGCCAGATTCAGACCGGTCTGCCCGCCGATTCCGGGAACCAGCGCATCCGGTCGTTCATATCTGCAGATTCTTGCCATATATTCCAATGTCAGAGGTTCCATGTAAACCTTATCTGCCACTGCATTATCGGTCATAATGGTTGCCGGGTTCGAATTTGCCAGCACCACCTCATAGCCCTCTTCCTTCAGAGCCAGGCAGGCCTGTGTTCCGGCATAATCAAACTCAGCGGCCTGCCCGATCACGATCGGGCCGGAACCGATGACTAATACTTTCTTTATGTCTGTGCGCTTCGGCATTTATCTATCCTCCATTCTTCTTCACCATCCCGCTGTGCTGGCTCACTTTACGCTCATATTTTCGATAAACCGTTCAAACAGGTAGGTGCTGTCCTGCGGACCGGGCGCACTTTCGGGATGATACTGCACCGAAAACATCCGGTTCTCCGGGCATCTCAGACCCTCCACCGTATGATCCAGCAGATTAATGTGTGAAACCTCCAGTCCGGTTCCCTCCACGGATTTTTCATCCACGGCGTAACTGTGGTTCTGACTGGTCATTTCAATCTTGCCGGTTGCAATATCCTGTACCGGGTGATTTCCGCCGCGGTGTCCGAACTTCAGCTTATAGGTCTTTGCTCCGTAGGAAAGTGCCAGAAGCTGGTGTCCCAGGCAGATTCCGAACATGGGAAGTTCTCCCTTCAGTTCCTTCAGCGTATCGATCACACAGGTCACATCCTCCGGATCTCCGGGGCCGTTGGAAATGAAGAGTCCGTCCGGATTCATGAAGCGGATCTCCTCCGCCGTTGTATCATAGGGAACCACCGTAACATTGCAGCCGAAACGATTCAGCATACGAACGATATTTGTCTTCATCCCGCAGTCGATGGCAACCACACGGAATTTCGGGTTTGCCGTCCGGGCATACCAGCGGCGCTTGCAGCTGACACGCGCCACCGCATCATGAGGAACCGGTGTCTGCTGGATGCGGCGAAGGCCTTCCTCCGTCGAAACATTCGGACGGGTGATCAGCACTCTCCGGCTTCCCAGATCCCGGATGCTCCGAACCAGCTTTCTGGTATCCACGCCGGTCACGCCGGGGATCTGGTTTTCCTCCAGAAGCTCCGAAAGCGTTCTCGTATAACGGAAGTTTGAGGGAAGATCATTGTAATCACGAACGATCAGGGCTCCGAGCCCCAGACTCTTGCTCTCAAAATCCTCATCCGTGATCCCGTAATTTCCGATCAGGGGATATGACATAACCACCGCCTGATCCGTGTAGGAAAGATCCGATGCGATCTCCTGATACCCTACCATGGAAGTATTGAACACGATCTCACATACCGCATCCCGGTCCGCACCGAAGCCGGTGCCGAAGTATTCACTTCCATCCTCCAGAATTAATTTCCGATTCAGTTCACTCATATGCTTCTCTCCAGATTTTATTCTCTTTGCTCACAAAAAAGGGCACTTCGAGTAAGTATTTACCGAAACGCCCCTGCTTCATCAAAATAAGTATATTGCGTTCCGAAATATGCCGGAACAAAAACTAAATGAAGTATAGACATTTTGCCTGTAAAAGTCAATACCCCTACAGTTCGGATAAGCGCTTCTCGAAACGTTCCTTGCTTACTACTTCCGGCACATCAGTCACATACTGTCCGCTGAAGCATGCATGGCAGTAACCGCTGTGTCCCACCAGCTCCGGAAGAGAATCCAGCGGAAGATATCCCAGGGAGTCAGCGCCGATCAGTTCCGCGATCTCCGTAAGGGTGTGCTTACATGCCACAAGGTTTTCCTTGGAATCGATATCCGTTCCGTAATAACAGGGACTGATGAACGGCGGAGAGGAGATCCTCATGTGGATCTCTTTTGCGCCTGCCTCCCTGAGAAGCTTTACGATCCGTCCGCTGGTGGTTCCGCGAACGATGGAATCGTCCACCAGTACGACGCGCTTTCCTTCTACCGTGGAGCGGACCGGATTCAGCTTGATCCGTACACCGCTGGTCCGTTCCTCCTGTGTCGGTGAGATAAATGTTCTGCCGATGTATTTATTCTTGATCAGTCCGATCCCGTACGGAACCCCGGAATATCTGGAATATCCCAGTGCCGCATCCAGTCCGGAATCCGGCACACCGACAACCACATCCGCAATGACCGGATAGGTTCTGGCCAGGATCTCTCCTGCCTTAAGCCGGGCGCTGTGAACCGAGACACCGTCGATCACGGAATCCGGTCTTGCAAAATAAATGTATTCGAAGATACAGGTGCTCCTGGTTTTCTTTCCGCAGTGTTCCCGGAAGCTCTGTACACCTTCCTCCGAGAAGACCAGCAGTTCCCCCGGTTCCACATCCCTGACGTATTTGGCGCCTACCGCTTCCAGCGCACAGGTCTCCGATGCAGCCACGTAGGTTCCGTCCTCCCGAAGCCCGTAGCAGAGCGGGCGGAATCCGTGAGGATCCCTCGCCACGATCATTTTTGCCGCCGACATCAGGGCAATGGAATACGCACCTTCCAGAAGATTCATGGTGGAAAGAACCGCCGCCTCGATGGACGGACATTTCAGTCTTTCCCGCGTTACGATATATGCAATGATCTCCGTATCCGATGTGGAATGGAAGATCGCGCCCGAAAGCTCGAGTTCATTTCTCAGCCGGTATGCATTGCTGATATTTCCGTTATGGGCAAGGGCCATCTTACCCTTCTGATGATTCACTTCCATGGGCTGGCAGTTGCTCCGGTTGTTACCTCCGGTGGTTCCGTACCGCACGTGACCCACAGCCATATTTCCTGCCGGAAACCGCTCCAGCTCCTCCGCCGTAAAGACGGTACTGACCTGTCCCAGATCCTTATGCGAATAGAAGAGTCCGTCCTCATTCACCACGATCCCGCAGCTTTCCTGTCCCCGGTGCTGAAGAGCATATAGTCCGTAGTATACATCCTTCGCCACGGGATAAGCCTCCGTCGAATATATCCCTATGATCCCACACTCTTCATGCAGTTCGCCTTCCATGACCTGCTTCCTCCGTATTTCTATACAAATCTAACCTATGTCAATTTCTCCGGAGCACCGTTTCCGGCTCTCCGCTTCCTGCCATTCAAGGCTCTCCGCTTCCTGCCGCTTACGATTCTCACTCCCAACGGTCGATGATCTCCTCGGCAACCATGCGCCTTGAAATGCACCGGTCCATTGCCAGCTTTCCGATCCGGCTGTGTGCTTCTGCTTCCGTCAGGTGTTCCTTCTCCACCAGAAGACATTTTGCCTGGCTTACGATGCGGATCTCCTTCATCTTATCTTCCATGGACAGAAGCTTCTTTTCCGTATTCCGGAACTTGTTCTGCATGGCTATGAGATGCCGTATATTTCTGGAAAGCCCTCTGGGTGTCAGCGGCTTTGCCAGCACCACGACGCCCTGGTCGATCACCCGTTCCGTCACGTCATCCGCCACCTCACCGGGGCAGATCAGAAGGATTCCCGAGGTATAACGGCCGCAGATATCCATGACAAAATCCAGTCCGAAATTATCCGGAAGCGGCGCATTTACCAGGATCACGTCATAATGACGGGTCAGCAGCTCCTGCGCAGCCTGTGCGGCACTCTTCCGCACCTCCATGGTGGAGAAATTCCGGTCGGAGATTGTCTTTTTCACGAAATTATTCAGTTGTTCCGATGCAGAAACGATAAGGATCGAATACTGCCGGTCTGTGATCTTTCCCATAGAAGTATCCCTGAATAAATAAAAGAATCGTTTTTATGACAGATAACACTTTCTGATTTCTTCCGGCAGAAGTGTTTTGATAAAATCACTTTCCGCCGTAGCCTGCATGGCTTCCCTTCTGGACTGAGGAAGCAGCATTCCGCCCGCATCCATTTCCTTCGGGAGCTCCAGTTTTCCTTCGATCCCGTGTAATCCCGCATGGATCAGAAGCGCATATACCAGATACGGATTACTGAGCGCATCCGGTGAACGAAGGTCAACCCTTGTTTTATCGTGATGTGTGGAAATGTGGACCATTTCCGATCCGTCCGTGCTGGACCAGTTTACCCGGTCCGGTGCGGTTCCGGTTCCGAATCTTGCGTAAGAACCGTCTGCCGGGTTTAAGAACAGCGTCATATCACGGATCTTATCGATAATGCCCGCAGCCGCATAACGGCAGAGATCGTTTCCTTCCCTGTCCACGGCATAAATGTTGATGTGATATCCGTTTCCCGGTGCATCCGGAAGCGGAACCGGTGAGAAATCGGCGATCAGACCGTTTCTGTCCGCAACCGTCTGGACAACCATTTTAAATGTGGTCATCTGATCCGCAGCCTTAAGCGGCTTTCCGAAATGGAAATCGATCTCGTTCTGTCCCGGGCCGCGCTCATGGTGGGAGCGTTCCGGTGTAAGGCCCATCTGCTCAATGGTAAGGCAGATCTCACGACGGATATTCTCGCCGCGGTCCAGCGGTGCGATATCCATATATCCTGCCTGGTCATACGGGATCTTCGTGGGATTTCCCGCCTCGTCCTTCCGGAAAAGGTAGAACTCCGAAGCGGAGCCGAAACGGAATTCCACACCTGCCTCATCCGCCCGTTTTACCGCTTCCCTGAGGATCCGGCGTGTATCACCTTCGAAGGGCTTTCCGTCCGGTGTAAATACATCACAGAACATCCGGACAACTCTTCCGGAATCCGGACGCCAGGGAAGGATCGCCAATGTGGAAGGATCCGGAATGAGATACAGCCGCTCTCTGTCTCCGTTTGAAAAGCCCGCGATCTCTCCCGAGCCGATGCTGATCCCCTCCTCGAAGGCCTTCATCAGTTCGCCCGGCATGATGGATACATTTTTCTGGACACCGTAGGCATCACAAAAGGCCAGACGGATAAACTTCGCGTCCTCTTCCTCTATAAACTGCATTACTTCATCGGGTGTATATCGCATACTGCCCCTCCTATCCTGATCAAACTACCTGTTTATCAAACAGGAATATCATCTGAAATCAAATTCTATCTTTTTCGATTATACGATTCCTCATTCCGTGGCGCAATCAAAATGTTCCGTTTCGAGGGCAGCCTCCACAAACTGCCGGAAAATGGGATGTGGACGGTTGGGACGGGATTTGAATTCCGGATGGAACTGCACGCCCAGATAGAAGGGATGTTCCTTTATCTCCACGGTCTCCACCAGCTCACCGTCCGGAGAAAGACCGGAAATGACAAGTCCTGCCTCCGTCAGTTTCTCACGGTAATCATTATTGAATTCATATCTGTGTCTGTGGCGCTCGGAAATGGTCATATCCTCTCCCGGCTGATAGCAGTGCTCCATCAGGGTTCCCTTCTGCACGATGCAGGGATACTTTCCGAGACGAAGGGTACCGCCCTTATCAATGGTTTTGGACTGTCCCGGCATGAAGTCGATCACCTTGTTCCTGCAGAGTTCATCGAACTCTCCGGAATTTGCATCCTGTATTCCCGCCACATTTCTTGCATATTCGATCACGGCGATCTGCATACCCAGACAGATTCCGAAATAAGGGATCTTGTTCTCTCTTGCAAATCTGGCAGCCAGGACCATTCCCTCAATTCCTCTTACGCCGAAGCCTCCGGGAACGATGATGCCGGAAACCTTTGCAAGTCGTTCCTGATAGTTCTCCGCATTCAGTTCCTCCGAGTCGATCCAGTCGATCACCACATGTGCATTCAGGGCAAAACCGGAGTGGTTCAGCGCCTCCACGATGGAAAGATATGCATCATGCAGCTGGACGTATTTTCCGACCAGTGCGATCCGCACCTCCCGGTTCCGGCTTTCGATGCTGCAGACCAGCTTCTCCCATTCGGAAAGATCCGGCTTCGGAGCCGTGATCTCCAGTTCCCTGCAGACAACCTCGGAGAATCCCGAGCGCTCCAGCATCAGCGGAGCTTCGTACAGATTCGGAAGCGTGCGGTTCTCGATCACGCAGTCCTCCTTCACGTTACAGAACATGGATATCTTCCGGAAGATCTCCTGCTCCAGCGGCTCATCGCAGCGAAGCACAATGATGTTCGGATTGATCCCCATTCCCTGCACTTCCTTTACGGAATGCTGTGTCGGTTTGGACTTATGCTCATCGGATCCGTGCAGGTACGGAACCAGTGTCACATGGATGAAAAGGCTGTTCTGACGTCCCACCTCCAGAGAGATCTGACGCACTGCCTCCAGGAACGGCTGGGATTCGATATCACCGATGGTTCCGCCGATCTCCGTAATCACAATATCCGCGTCAGACTCGTGGCCCACGCGGTATACAAATTCCTTGATCTCATTTGTGATGTGCGGGATGACCTGAACCGTGGAGCCCAGGTACTCGCCCCGGCGCTCCTTGTTCAGTACATTCCAGTAAACCTTTCCGGAAGTCAGGTTGGAATACTGGTTCAGATTCTCATCAATGAACCGTTCGTAATGTCCCAGATCCAGGTCCGTCTCCGCCCCGTCTTCCGTCACGAAAACCTCTCCGTGCTGATAGGGGCTCATGGTTCCCGGATCCACATTGATATACGGATCCAGTTTCTGTGCTGCCACCCGGAGTCCCCGGGCCTTCAGCAGCCGCCCCAGGGACGCTGCCGTGATCCCTTTCCCCAGCCCGGACACTACTCCGCCTGTTACGAAAATGTACTTCTTCATACCCGCCTCGCTTTCATTTCGAAACATGTCTTATTCTGTCTTATCTCATCCTACAGATTGGTATAACCCATCAGATCCCGGTCAACTTCCTTTGCAGCCGCCCTGCCCTCTGCGATGGCCCAGACAACCAGGGACTGTCCGCGGTGCATATCTCCCACCGCATAGATTCCCGGCTTGCTTGTGGCATAGGAACCGCGTGCGGTTTTTACATTTGTACGACCGTCCACTTCCACATCAAAGGCCTCTGTCACGTAACTCTCGCTGCCGAGGAATCCGGCTGCGATCAGTACCAGCTGTGCGGGAAGCTCTTCCTCGGTTCCTTCCACCGGAACCATCCTTGTCCGTCCCGTCTTTTCGTCCCGCTCGGGCTTAAGCGAAATGACCGTGACACTGCGGAGCCTTCCTTCCTCATCCTGGTTGAAGCTCTTAACGGTTGTCTGATACCGTCTGGGATCCTTTCCGAATTTCCAGATGGCTTCTTCCTGTCCGTAATCGGTTTTTCCGACTCTGGGCCATTCCGGCCACGGATTGGATTCCATTCTGCATGCCGGCGGTTCCGGCATCATCTCCAGCTGGGTCACACTTGCCGCACCCAGACGAATGGAGGTTCCGACACAGTCATTTCCCGTATCACCACCGCCGATGACGATGACATCCTTTCCCTCTGCCAGTTCAAACGGAACCTGTTTCAGGTCACTGTCCAAAAGCGTCTTTGTAACCCGGGAAAGGAAATCCACTGCGAAGAAGATTCCTTCCGCTTCCCGTCCGGGAGCCGTGATATCCCGCGGATTTGAAGCTCCGCAGGCAAGGATCACGCTGTCATATTCCTCTGTCAGTTCCTCCGGTGAAATGTCCTGCCCTACATTTGCATTCGTGATAAAACGGATTCCCGCTTCTTCCATCAGTGCGACTCTCCGGTCGATCACTCTCTTATCCAGCTTCATATTCGGAATGCCGTAGCGAAGCAGTCCGCCGACCCTGTCCTTTCTCTCATAGACCGTCACCTGATGACCGCGCCGGTTCAGAAGCTGTGCTGCCGCAAGTCCGGAAGGACCGCTGCCCACAACCGCAACCTTCTTTCCGGTCCGGTTTTCCGGTGAGATCTCCTTTACAAGACCGTTCTCAAATGCATATTCAATGACTGCCCGCTCATTTTCCTTTGTTGCTACCGGTTCCGTGTGCAGACCGCAGGTGCAGGCTGCTTCACAGAGCGCCGGGCATACACGGGATGTGAATTCCGGGAAGCTGTGTGTCTGGGACAGACGTACATACGCCTGCTCCATATTTCCATGATACACCAGATCGTTCATCTCCGGTACCAGGTTATGCAGCGGACAGCCGGAAGCCATCCCTGCGATCATGGTACCCGCCTGGCAGAAGGGCACGCCGCAGTCCATGCAGCGGGCTGCCTGAACACTCTGCTCCGCTGCCGAAAGCTGGCCGTGAAATTCGAGGAAGTTCTTCACTCTTTCCTTTTCCTCTACCACCGGTCCGTTTTTCCGTTCATATTCTAAAAATCCAGTTGGCTTTCCCATGCTTCGTTTCTCCTCCCGAATTAAGAAATCAATCCTTTTCTTTTTTGTTCTTCAAGTGCCTGTCCTGTGGGATCTCCCTGGCTTGCATGAAAGGCAAATGTTTCCGCCTGCTCCCGGCTCATGCCCTGCTCCTCGCCCTGGGCGATCAGGTGCAGCAGCTTCTTGTAATCTGCCGGAATGATCTTCTTGAAGCTTCCGATGTAATGATCAAAGTCTTCCAGTATGCGCTGTCCCTTCTTGGAACCGGTATACTCCACATGCCGCTCGATGATCTGCCGGAGTTCTTCCTTCTCATTTCTCTGCTCCACATGCTCCATCAGCACCAGTTCCTTATTCAGGTTCTTGTACAGATTATTCTTTTCATCCAGTACATATGCGATACCACCGCTCATACCTGCCGCAAAATTCTTTCCGGTAGGTCCGAGGATTACGGCACGTCCGCCGGTCATGTACTCGCATCCGTGCTCTCCCACACCTTCCACAACGGCTGTCACGCCGGAGTTCCGGATGCAGAAGCGCTCGCCTGCCATACCGGCTATATATGCCTCTCCGCTGGTTGCACCGTACAGTGCCACATTTCCGATAATGATATTCTCTTCCGCGTCATAGGCTGCTTCCTTCGGTGCGCGCACGATCAGCTTTCCGCCGGAAAGACCTTTTCCGAAATAATCGTTACTGTCACCGATCAGCCTGAGGGTAAGACCCTTCGGGATAAATGCGCCGAAGCTCTGTCCGCCGGCACCCGTACAGTCAACACGGATGGTATCCTCCGGAAGTCCTTCCGGATTCTGTCTCGTAATCTCAGCGCCCAGCAGTGTTCCGAAGGAACGGTCGATATTGCTTACATCGATGGAAATGTGACTCTCCTTGCCCTTCTTTACCGAAAGCTGAACCGACTTGCTTGCCAGAAGGTGCTTCTCATCCTTCGTATCCTCCAGATGGAAGTCATATGCCTTCTCCGGATGGAAGGTCTGCTCCTCCCGGTCAAAACCGGAAAGATCCGAAAGGATCTTGTCCAGAAGCAGCTCATCCGCATGGCTTCCGGAAGCCTTGCTCTTACGCTTCAGAAGGTCCGTTCTTCCGACCATCTCATCGATGCTCCGTACGCCGAGCTTAGCCATGTACTCACGAAGCTCTCTTGCGATAAACCGCATGAAATTCTCCACATATTCCGGCTTACCCGTAAAC
The DNA here is from genome assembly GCA_902796385.1 of uncultured Lachnospiraceae bacterium. Classification (GTDB taxonomy): domain Bacteria; phylum Bacillota; class Clostridia; order Lachnospirales; family Lachnospiraceae; genus Eubacterium_Q. The sequence continues at coordinate 448 of CADBOV010000177.1, read as the reverse complement.
CGTGCCCGAAGCTCCGGATTCTGGGTTGCCACGCCCATGGGGCAGGTATCCTGATGGCAGACACGCATCATGACGCAGCCCAGGGTTACAAGCGGTGCGGTTGCAAAACCGAATTCCTCTGCTCCGAGAAGTGCTGCGATTGCCACATCACGACCGCTCATCAGCTTACCGTCCGTCTCGATCATGACCTGATTCCGAAGTCCGTTCAGCAGCAGTGTCTGATGGGTCTCTGCAAGTCCCAGCTCCCAGGGAAGTCCTGCATTGTGGATGGAGGAAAGGGGTGCCGCACCGGTTCCTCCGTCATATCCGGAGATCAGAACCACCTGTGCACCGGCCTTTGCAACACCGGCAGCAACCGTTCCCACGCCTGCCTCGGAAACAAGTTTTACCGAGATCCGGGCATTCTTATTTGCATTCTTTAAATCATAGATCAGCTCCGCCAGATCCT
>CADBOV010000176.1 GCA_902796385.1 uncultured Lachnospiraceae bacterium | reverse complement strand
GGTATCTTTGAAACGGCAAATCTCCCGTATGTGGGCTGCGGGCATCTGTCCGGGGCCATTACCATGGATAAGTTCTTTACGAAGGTGATCGCTGACAGTGTCGGAGTGGCTCAGGCAGCATACGTTCCGGTCCGTTCCTGGGAACTGGAGGATATGGATGCGGTTGTTGCCAGGATTGAAAGGGAACGGGAATATCCGGTCTTTATCAAACCGTCAAATGCAGGGTCTTCCATTGGTATCACAAAGGCTCATAACAGGGAAGAACTGATCAGCGGGCTGAAGATCGCTGCGGAAAATGATTCGAAGATACTGGTTGAGGAGGCAATCCGCGGTAAGGAGATCGAGTGTGCTGTTTTCGGATATGGGGACAATACATTTGCAAGCGGTGTCGGAGAGATCATTGCAGCTGCGGAATTCTACGATTTCGATGCAAAATACAATAATGCGGAATCCAAGACCATTGTAGGACCTGTACTTCCGGAAGGAAAGGAAGAGGAGTTCCGTGAGGTCAGCATTAAGATCTATAAGGCATGTGACTGCTTTGGAATGGCACGGGTGGACTTCTTCCTGGAGGAAGGAACGAACCGGGTGGTATTTAACGAGATCAATACGATTCCCGGGCATACGAAGATCAGCATGTATCCCATGTTGATGGAACATGCCGGTTATCCCATGAAGGATTACATTCCGCTTCTGATCGAGATGGCGGAAGAACGCAGGTAGGAAGCCCTTTCAGGGCTTCTCCTGCTTTACTATATTTTCTTTTTCCTGCGGAATAAAAGGATCAGACAGGGGATGGTAAAAAGCAGCCCCAGTGCTGCGCTGAATGCAGCCTTTGGTACATTGTCCAGAAAGACGGATGGTACCAGATAGGAACACAGATTGATGATGGCGTGCAGAACGATACCGGGCACAATGCTTCCGGCGCGTTCAGCCAGGGCTCCCAGCAGAAGACCGATCAGTGTGGCGTAAACCAGCTGGACGATATTCAGATGATAGATCCCGAAAAGGACAGCCTGGAAAATGATGGCGCCCCGGACGGGAAGAGCCTTCTTTGCATAATGCAGTGTAACTCCCCGGAACAGGAGTTCCTCTCCGATGGGAGCGATAAAACTGATGGACACAAAGGTCATCCAGTCGATGCCGGTTCCGGACAGGGATTGGATCATTTCCTTGTAAGAGGAGAAAAAGGCCGGGAATCCGATGGACAGGATGGCAATGATCGCGCTTCCGAGAAGTTGGATGCAGTATCCGAGAACCAGAAGAAGCGGCAGCCTTTTTGCCCAGTAACGTACCGGACTCCACACGGGCGCGGATTTTGTCTTTCCGCTATCACTCTTTTTACCGGTGGTTTTTCCATTATCGCTTTTTTTGTCGGCGGTCTTTCCGTTATCACTTTTTTTGCCGGTGGTTTTCTTCGTTTCCGGAATTTCCGGTTCCGGACGGGTCTGGCAGATGTAGTTATACAAGAAGCCGAAGATCACCACAAACATCAGATAATTGATCAGATACACAAGACCGTCATTTGCCGCATTATCTGTGGTAATATCGGTATGCGAAACAATGCCCCGGATAAAAACCGCGGCAAAAAACGAAACAATCGATATAAGAAATGATAAAAGAAGAGGGACTGCTGCGAATAACAGCTGCAGTCCCTTATTTTTGTTAGTCGACAATTTTCTTTGCCCTCTCGCGATCTTTCTTTTCCTTGGCCTTCATTTCCTTCTCCTGAGCCTTCATCTTACGGGTCTCAACCTCCTGGGATAACTGCTTCTGGTATTCGGCCTGTCTCCGCATCATACGCTGACGCATGGTGCCTTTTTTCTTTCTGCCCTTCTCATCCAGCTCTTCCTGCTGCTGTCTCTTTCTTGTATTCTTGTGGAGTGTTTTCACGCCTACAAGATAAACGCCGCTGACCATGGCCTTTACTTCACCATGCTTCGGTACATCCTCATAAATAGCGTCATCACAGATCAGGGTTGCAACCTGGGGGCCGACCTTTGCCTTTACGATCGGAACCTTTGCTTTCTGATAACGCTTCGGCAGCTGGTCCATAACAACCTTTGGCAGCTTCGCGTCTTTCAATGGCATTATTTTCTTATCAATGATAAACATGGATGTGGGCTGCGCTGCGGCATTGATCTGTTCCTTCTGGTCGATCTGCTTCTTTTGCATCTTATTTCCTACGAAGTAGAGAACGATCATGAGAATGACCAGGATGCCGATAACAATTCCTATGATAATGAGTGGCGACATGGGATTTCCTCCGATTCTTTCTATTTTCTCTCCGGTCCGTCGGGCCGGATCCTGCCTTGCCTGTCCGGCCGGAAGCTGTCCGGTCCGTCGGGCCTGAAATGATTATACCGAATGGGTGTCCAGGATTTCCTGGATCCGTTTCGGGATTGCGTTGTAATAATCTTTACGTTCCTGCTTCTCCATCCGTGAAGGATAAGCGGGTTTGTCGAATTCTATGATCACGTGTCTTCTCCGGAGGAAATGGAACTTATTCTCCTCGAAGATCCGACCTACATTTGTCATAGCCACAAGAATGATGGGGCTGTCGGACTTTTCGGCCATCCGGTATCCGCCCGGCTTAAAGGGCAGAAGTTCTTTTCCGTGATTTCTGGTTCCTTCCGGGAAAAGGCTGAGAGATAATCCCATTTTCAGGCGTTCCGTGCCTTCGTTGATGGTCTCTAAGCTTTTACGCACATTTTCACGGTCCAGGAAAAGGCTTCCGATGTCTTCTATGTAGAGCGGGAGCAGCGGATAGGAACGGAACTCTTTCTTTGCCACGAAACCGACGGGAGTTTTTGACAGGGTCTGAAGAATGATAATGTCAAAATAACTTCTGTGATTTCCGACGAAGAGTACCGCCCGGTCTTCCGGTATATTCTCGGCACCGCGCACCTCGATCTTTGTGCCGGCGCAGAAGAGAAGTCCCTTGAAGAAGCCACGGACGTATTTCCATGCCTTGGTCCACGCCTTCATCGGCTTCTTTTTTGCTAAATGCTTCCAGTAAAAATGCACCGGAAGGGAAAATACCATTGATAGGAATGCCCAAAGGAATGCAAAGATCAGACGAAGCATATCGTATCACTGCCTTTCTTTTTTAACGGCCGAACATTTTTGCAGTCTCAAAGAGGCGGCTGGCCAGATGTTCGGTCAGGTCTTTCTGCTGGTATCTCCAGGACCAGTTTCCGCTTCCTACACCGGGCTTGTTAAAGCGTGCCCAGGAATCGAGCTCAAGAACATCCTGCATCGGGACGATTGCCATATTTGCAACGGAACCAAAGCATGCGCGGATCATGATCCAGCAAATGTCTTTGCCGTCCGTGCTGTAATAACGACGCAGCTTGTCGCGGGATGCTTCGTAGGCGTTCTTGTACCAGCCCAGTGTTGTGTCATTGTCATGCGTACCGGTGTAGCATACGCAGTTTCGGATGTGATTATGGGGCAGGAAGAGATTCTCGTTCGGATTTTCACAAGCGAACTGAAGGATCTTCATACCCGGGAAACCGAATTTATCACGCAGCTCGATAACGGAATGATCGATCTCACCGAGGTCCTCGGCAATGATCGGCATATGATAACCGAGCGTTGCTTCCAGCATGGTAAAGAAATTCTCGCCGGGGGCGGATTCCCACTTTCCTTTGATGGCATTGGATTCCCCGTAGGGAACAGCCCAGTATTTATCGAAGCCGCGGAAGTGGTCGATCCGGAGGAAGTCGGTCAGTGTCAGCTGATGACGGATTCTCTTGAACCACCAGTCATACCGTGTTTTTGTATGCTCCTTCCAGTTGTAGAGCGGATTTCCCCAAAGCTGCCCGGTTGCCGAGAAATAATCCGGCGGCACACCTGCCACAACGGTGGGATATCCCTTAGTATCCAGGCAGAACAGTTTCTTATGAACCCAGACGTCTACACTGTCCCATGCTACAAAGATGGGGATGTCTCCGATGATGGAGATTCCCTTGTCATTTGCGTATTTCTTCAGCTTCATCCATTCGAAGTAGAAAAGGAACTGGATGAACTTGTAATATCCGATCTCAACCGCCAGCTTTTCTTCCCATTCCTTACGCTGTGCCTTGGTCGGGTTCTTCAGGTCATCCTCCCACATATACCAGGGAGCACCCTGATGAAAGTCCTTTCCGGCCATGAACAGTGCGTAATCATCCAGCCATTCGCTGGTTTCGCAGAATTCGTTGTACTGCTGTGTCAGTGTATCATCTCCGGAAAAATGATCCTTTGCTTCCGGATCCCGGAAACGGTCATAAGCGATCTTCAGAAGCTTTGTCTTAAATGCGATCGCGTCACCGTAATCGATATTCTCCGGATTCCATGCAGGCATATCCGAAAAATCCTGATCGAAAAGCAGATGCAGTTCTTTCAGATGATCCGGACTGATGATATAGGGTTGTCCCGCAAAGGATGAGAAGGGCTGGTAAGGTGAATCACCGAACCCGGTATGTCCCAGGGGGAGAACCTGCCATGCGGTCATTCCGGAACGCTCAAGGAAATCAACGAAATCATATGCGCCTTTTCCCAGATCGCCGATGCCGTATGGGCTTGGAAATGAAGTGGGGTGAACAAGGATCCCCGCATAACGCTTCGGGGCCTTTTCAGCCTCATTGGTGATGTCCATTCTATGTGGTACCTCCTGATGTTGTTTGAATAAAAAACTCCCATAATTATACCGAACATGGGGAAAAAACACAAGGATTACTTGTATTTCCGGAAGGCCTGTTCAAACAGTGGGATCGACTTCTCGATCCGCTCGGTGGGTACGCAGTATGAGATGCGGAAATATCCCGGACAATCGAAGGAATCACCGGGAACGATGATCAGGCCCAGCTCCTTTGCCGCGGACCAGCAGAATTCATTTGCATCGTCGATCGGGCTCTTCGGGAACATATAAAATGTTCCGCCGGGCTTCACGATGGAATAGCCGGTTTCGGTAAGGGCATTATAGAGCAGCTCCGCATTTTTTTCATAGATTGAAAGATCACTTGTAATGTACAGCTCGGTCTCCAGTGCAAGCTGCATCAGAGAGGACGGGCAGTTGTGTCCGGTGAAACGGGAGATCTGTCCGCAGATGGGTACGATGAGATCTGCATCCTTTGCCTTCGGGTTCACTGCCAGATAACCGATCCGTTCGCCCGGAAGTGACAGGGATTTACTGAAGGAATAGCAGCAGATGGAGTTATCGTAAAATGCGGATACAAAGGGAGAATCCGTCCCTTTGAATACGATCTCGCGGTACGGCTCGTCGGTAATAAGGAAGATCTCATGACCGAATTCTTCCTGCTTCTTTTCCAGGACGGATGCCAGCCGGCGGATGGTCTCCGTGGTATAAACGGTTCCGGTGGGGTTGTTGGGCGAGTTGATCAGGACCGCCGAAACCTCCGGTGTAAGAAGCTCTTCCAGCTTATCAAAATTGATCTGGAATGCATCTGTATCTGCCGGAACGATGGACACCTTTGCTCCGGTTCCGGTAATGTAAGGGATATACTCGGGGAAATAAGGTGCGAAAATGATCACGGTATCTCCCGGCTGCGTTACCGCGCGAAGTGCGTGGGAAAGCGCTCCGGCTGCGCCGGATGTGGGAAAAATGTGATTCGCACCGTAGTTCATACCGAACCTTTTGTTCAGTGACTCTGCGATGGCTTCCTTTGTTGTGGGCTGTCCCAGAGTGGGGCTGTATCCGTGAAGGGATACCGGATCCTTCTCACGGAGCAGACGCTGCATGGACTCTGTTGTGCTCTCAGGAGCGGGAACAGAGGGATTTCCGATGGAAAAATCAAAAACGCTGTCCGGGCCGAACTCGGCAGCACGTTTTCTGCTGTAATCAAAGAACTGACGGATGACGGATTCCTTACCTGTCATCTCCTTGTAAAATGCGTTGATCAAAGTGGGTTCCTCCAAAAATTGATTGTACCGAAGCACTCTTTCTATTATAATTTAGAAGAGTTGAAAAAACAAGGGAGAGACATGTATTTTGGAAGCGGGAAGGATATTTGATACGCATACGCATTACAACCATCCTGATTTTTCCGGGGATCTGCAGGAGGTCCTGAAAAGGATATGGGACGCGGGAGTCAGATGCGCGGCAGTGATCGGTTATGACCTGGACAGCTCCCGGCGGGCCATCCGGCTGGCAGAGGATCCGGCGGCCGGAATAAGGCTTCTGGCGGTTTCGGGGATCCATCCCCTGCATGTGGACCGTGCGGAAGAAGAGGATCTGGCCTTTCTGGAGGTGCTTCTGGAGGATCCCCATGTGAAAATGCTTGGGGAGATCGGGCTGGATTATCACAGGAAGGAACCGAATGTGACGCCGGATAAGGAACTGCAGGAGTATTATCTCCGGAAGCAGATCCGGATCGCGCGGCGGGCAGGACTCCCCATCGTGATCCATTCCAGGGATGCGGCACAGGATACGGCCAGGATCCTGCAGGAAGAAAAGGCAGGGGAAGTCGGAGGGATCATCCATTGTTTCTCCTACAGTTATGAAATGGCGGAAATCTTCATGCGGCTCGGGTTTTCCATCGGCATCGGCGGAGTGGTAACCCGCCCGGCGGCAAAGAAGCTGCGTGAGGTTGCAGAGAGGATTCCCCTGGACCGGCTGGTGCTGGAAACGGACGCACCGTATCTGGCCCCGGAAGGAAAGAGGGGAGAAAGAAATGATTCCACCGCGCTTTTATCCGTTGCGGATGTGATAGCGGGGCTGCGGAACATTTCCACGGAGGAACTGAAGGAACGCACGTGGGAAAATGCATGCCGGTTGTTCCGTGTAACGGAAAACGGATGTGCGTGACAAAATCGGATCGATCAGACAGGACAGACAGAGAGAATGGAAGAGAAAGATAAACTCAGTAACCCGCAGGTTACGATACAGACAATACAGAAATACGGATTTCAGTTTCAGAAGCGGTACGGTCAGAATTTCCTGATCGACAGTCATGTGATCGGGAAGATCCTCCGGGCCGCTGACATTAAGGATACGGACACGGTGGTTGAGATCGGGCCGGGCTTCGGCACGCTGACGCAGTATCTGGCGGAGGCGGCGGGCTTCGTGTATGCCGTGGAGATTGACGGAAAACTCCTTCCCGTGCTGGAGGATACATTATCCTCCTTCACAAATGTAAAGGTGATCCATCAGGACATCCTGAAGTGTGACCTTCGTCAGCTGATCGGTGAAGGAAAGACCTGCAAGATCGTTGCGAATCTGCCGTATTACATTACAACCCCGATCATTATGGGGCTTCTGGAGGGACAGGTTCCGGCGGAATCCATCACGGTCATGGTACAAAAAGAGGTGGCGGACCGGATGGCAGCGGCACCGGGCTCAAAAATCTACGGGGCGCTTTCTCTTGCGGTGCAGTATTACGCGGACACGTATCTGGCTGCAAATGTACCGCCCAACTGTTTCATGCCCCGTCCGGCGGTAGGTTCGGCGGTGATCCGGCTGACACGGCGGGCTGTGCCCCCGGTGGAGGTGAAGGATGCCTCCCGGATGTTCCGGTTGATCCGGGCGTCCTTTAATGAGCGGAGAAAGACCCTGGTTAACGGACTTAGAAATGATCCGCAGCTGGGCATTTCCAGGGAACAGGCAGAGGAAGCACTCCGGAAGATGGGACTGGAGCCTACGGTCCGGGGAGAGAAGCTTTCATTGGAGCAGTTTGCGGAGCTTTCGGATCTTCTGCCGCAGACGGAGTAGTCTGTACTGCGCGGAGATGAACGGATTGGAGGGAATATGCCACATTCTTATGGCGGAAAAGATGAGGCGCAGGAAGCGGAAGACAGGAAATACATGCAGGAAGCGCTGGAGGAAGCAAAGAAGGCGGACGAAGACGGGGACGTTCCCATCGGATGTCTGATCGTACATAACGGTGAAGTGATCGGAAGAGGATACAACCGGAGAAACAAAGACCACAGCGTACTGGCCCATGCGGAAATCCTGGCGATCCGGCAGGCTGCGGAGAAAATGGGGGACTGGCGGTTGGAGGACTGCACCATGTATGTGACGCTGGAACCCTGTCAGATGTGTGCGGGCGCTGTTGTGCAGGCGCGGATCCCCAGAGTGGTGATCGGAGCCATGAACCCGAAGGCGGGTTGTGCGGGATCGGTCCTGAATCTTCTGGAACATCCGGCATTTAATCATCAGGTGCAGGTGGAGACCGGCCTGATGGAAGAAGAATCGGCCGTCCTTCTGAAGAATTTCTTTGCCCGTCTCCGAACGGAAAAGGGCACATCGGGAAATAAGACCATTCTCTGATGGTCCGCGAAAAGGACCGGCTGGCAGATGACGGCGGGTTTCGGGAGACTCCGGTGTTTCAGGTTCCCCTTGACTTATTCCTCACATTTCGATATACTAGACGCACCGCGCAGCCGGGGAGTTAGCGGTGCCCTGTACCTGCAATCCGCTATAGCAGGGGTGATGGCCGGCCCCGGATTGATTTCTGTGGGGCTGCCCAAGGTAAGTGGCGTTGATGTTTGGGTCTCACGCGACAGGAATCTGTGAACCGTGTGAGGTTGGGAACAAAGCAGCACTAAGCGGAATCTCCTTGTGTGCCGTGAGGCAGCCTGGACTGAGCTGGCTGCTTTGGTAACGCTCATGGTGTCATTTCAAAGCTGGTCGCGCGGTATAAAAAAGACAAATGACGGATGTATGAACTTCCGCCATTTTTTTATTTTCTCCCGGCAGGAAGGTCCGTTCCTCCATGGTGGGGGAGGATGTCACCTGCCCTTAAGAAAGACCATAATCGTTTCTGTCAAAAAAATCTGTTAAAATTTACCAAATGTTAAAAATCTTGTGGTAATTAGGTGGGAAAAGTGATATTATACGATAGATAGATTGTTGCATCCGTTTTACGGACGCTTCATCGTTGTGCGTTTTTTGCCGGGACTGGAGAAAACGGCAGAACGCGGATTATAAGGGGTTGGCAGCATATGAATTACGCAGAAGTAATTGAGTTTGTGAAACAGAAAACGGCTGAACTGGGCAGACCGAATCTGTATCCGTTCAGGAACCGGTTTGAACATATCATGCGTGTGTATCGATGGGCGATCCGCCTGCAGGCAAAGCTGGGCGGGAACCTGGATGTGATCGTGTTATCCGCACTTTTACATGATGTGGGCTGGGATGAAAACCGGCCGCATGAAGAGGTCAGCGCGGAGATCGCAGTTGAATATCTTGATTCCATCGAGATCGATCCGGAGACCATCAAGCGTGTGGGAGAGATCATTCTGCTTCACAATGATAAGGACACGGATAGAGAACTTTCCCTGGAGTGCAAGATCGTCATGGATGCAGATCTTCTGGACGAGGTTGGAGCACTGGGAATCATGTGGGACTGTATGGCCACTGCGCTGGATGATGAAGCCAGTTACAAGAGGGCATACTACAGGATCAAGGAATACTACCGGATCAATAAGCCGAAGATCCGTCGCTGCAAGACGGATGCCGGACGTGCGGAGTATACCAAGCGTATGCAGGCGATCGAAGCCTACATTTACCAGCTGGAGAAAGAATTATTCTAAATCAATAAACAGAATCAACGTTGGATGAAAGGAAAGACGAAACAGTATGGGAAATCGAATTACACGAATCATTCTTGGAATCATTATTGCACTTGCTGCATTGGTTGGTATTTATTTTATTCTCCCCGGATCGGTTAAGTATCCGCTTCAGGCATGGTTCCAAAAGACCTTCCAGTCAGAGAGATACAGTATTACGGATACATATAAGAATGCCAAGGTTCCGGGCTATGATGTAACCTTCGGAGACCTGGTTGATAAGGCCGGCGACGGCGGTGCATGGGTTGTTGAGGTTCAGGAAGAATCCGACGACGGAAAGAGCGGAAAGTATTATATTCATGCATATATCAAAAAGGTTGATGTCAGCATGGAGCATGAGAACGGTCAGGAAAACCTGATCACACATTCCGGAGCAGACGTTGAGATCAGATTTGACTGCACAAAGAAGGCAGACGGATCGGTTACAACCTAGAGTTATTCCGTTTATGTTGACGAAGAATACATGAGTGATAACTTCTACAGAGGTCAGGCTCTTGCATCTCTGGTAAGCAAGGTATCCGGTAAATAAATGAAACGGTCCTGATCCGGCATTGTCCGGTCAGACGAAAAAAGAACCGCCGATTGGCGGTTCTTTTTGTATTGTTCAGTCGGTCACTTCTGTACCAGGCTGTCGATCATTTCCGTGATGATCGTGATGGCGTCCCGTTCCTTGGTATGGGACATGGCATCGATGTATTTATCCTTCTCCAGGAAGGTATCGTGAATGGTCCGGATCAGCAGGTCGGTGGTCAGTTCTTCTTCCTCGATCACTTTGCTGTAGCCGCTCTTTTCAAAGGAGCGGGCGTTCAGGATCTGGTCGCCGCGGCTCTGTGCCTTGGAAAGCGGGATCAGGATGTTCGGCTTCCGGAGTGCCAGAAGTTCACAGATGGCATTGGCACCGGCACGGGAAATGATCACATCGGACAGGGCGAAGAGATCGGCAAGTTCCTGCTTGACATATTCAAACTGGGCATAGCCCGTAAGACCGTTTTTGGATGCGTCGGTCTTGTCTTTTCCGCAGATATGGATGACATTGTATTCGGTCAGAAGCTGATCCAGGGCATCCCAGATAGCGCGGTTTACTGCGGCACTTCCGGTGCTTCCGCCCACGATGAGAAGCGTGGGGCGCTTCTCCTTGAAACCGCAGAATTCCATACCCTTTTCCGCATTTCCGTTGAAAAGCTCGCTGCGGATCGGTGTACCGGTCACGGTAGCCTTTCCCTCCGGGAAATTATCCCTTGTCTCCGGAAAGTTACAGCAGATCTTTGTGGCCTTGGGAAGCGCGATCTTATTTGCAAGACCGGGCGTCATATCCGATTCATGGATCACAACCGGGATCTTGCGGCGCTCAGCGGCAAGCACCACCGGAACGCTGACGAATCCGCCCTTTGAGAAAACCACATCCGGCTGTAATTCCTTCATCAGGCGTTTTGCCTGCCGGAACCCCTTGATCACACGGAAGGGATCGGAGAAGTTGCGGAGGCTGAAATAGCGGCGCAGCTTTCCGGAGGAGATGCCGTAATAGGGGATCCCCGCCTCCTCGATCAGTTTCTTTTCTATTCCGTCGTAGGTCCCGATATAGCTTATTTCATAACCCATTTCCCGTAATCTCGGTAACAGGGCGATATTCGGGGTTACATGGCCGGCTGTTCCGCCGCCGGTAAGTACGATTTTCTTCATAAGGCCTCCATGGCGGAGTGTAATATTTCGGCGGGAGCGTCCCTCCGCATCGGACAGACTCCGGCTTATATTTTAGCATATGGGAAATGAAAAGAAAATATGAGAAATTGTTCTTTGAAAAGGGAATCGGGGATTGAAAGAGAACGGCTGATTTGGTATTATAACAAGGAACGAATTTACTATGTTTGGAGGGGAAAGTTTATATGGCACAGAAGATATCTTTTGATTTCAGTAACACCAAGGCGCTTGCATCCGATGCGGATGTGGCTGCAATTAAGGACCGTGTGATCGCGGCAAAGAAAACACTGGTGGAGAAGACAGGAGAAGGAAATGATTTCCTGGGATGGATCGACCTTCCGGTTGACTACGACAAGGAAGAGTTTGCACGGATCAAGAAGGCTGCAGAGAAGATCCAGGGGGATTCCGATGTGCTTCTCGTAATCGGTATCGGCGGTTCCTATCTGGGTGCGAGAGCTGCGATCGAAGCACTTCGTCACAGCTTCTACAATACAGTTGACAAGAGCATCCGTAAGACTCCGGAGATCTATTACTGCGGAAACAATATCAGCAGTACATACATCAGCGAGCTTTGCGATGTGATCGCAGACCGCGATTTTTCCATCAATGTTATTTCCAAGTCCGGTACGACAACAGAGTGCTCCGTTGCATTCCGTCTGTTTAAGCAGATGCTTGAGAAGAAGTACGGAAAGGCTGAGGCTGCAAAGCGTATCTACGCAACAACCGATAAGGAAAAGGGAGCCCTGAAGACACTGTCCAATTCCGAAGGCTATGAGACCTTCGTGGTTCCGGATGATGTAGGAGGACGTTTCTCCGTTCTGACTGCTGTAGGTCTTCTTCCGATCGCAGTATCCGGCGCAGATCTGGACAAGCTGATGGAAGGTGCGGCAAACGGACGGAAATACTGCCTTGAGAATGATTTTGACAACAATGACGCCATGAAGTATGCGGCAGTAAGAAATGTACTGCATGAGAAAGGCCTTGGCATGGAGATCCTCGGAAACTTCGAGCCGGCCC
>CADBOV010000175.1 GCA_902796385.1 uncultured Lachnospiraceae bacterium | reverse complement strand
CCTGAAACTGATTTGCAAAGTAATGACATGTATTACAGGGCACGGCCAGATATTCACAGCCTGCCTGCATCAGAAGCCGGACATCATTTTCGAGGATTCCCCACAGTTCCTCCGATTTCCCGCATAGGATACATTCTGTCCGGTCAGGAAGATCCGCATGAGAAAAAATGACGATATTGATATGATCCTGATCACGGGAGACCACCGTCCGGTCCGTGATCCTCTTATAAAGAACACTCGTCGCCTCCGGTCCCATTCCGCCCAGAATACCGAGTGTATGCTTCTTCGTATCCATAGTCCTTTAACTCCTGTTTCCTTCATGAACGTGCACTGATTATTGTACCATAATTTCAAACATTTTCCTATTCCTTTCCTACGTTTTTTTCATTTCATCTTTCCGATTCAAAACGAAAGTGCTATACTGTCCTATATGCGTCGAAAGACATGGAAAAGAGGTCTCTATGGAATTTCAAAGTCAGTCATTTATCCCGGTCGCCTTCGGTGGCGACATCAATACCTACAGTGTGGCCAGAGCATTTTATGAAGCCTACGGAGTAAGGACCCGCGTGTATGGAAAATTCCCAACCGGTCCCAGTTACAGAAGCAGGATCACCGTATATCATGACCATGAAGATATGGACAAGGAAAAGGTCATGCTCCCGCTTCTGAAAAAGCTTTCCAGACGGTACAAGGACAAGAAGATCTTTGCCATCGGATGCGGCGATTCCTACGTGGCAACCCTGTCACAGATCAGGGACAAGCTGCCGGAAAATGTGATCGCTCCGTACATCGATTTCGGTCTGATGGACAGCCTGCAGCAGAAGGAACGTTTCTATCAGCTTTGCGAAAAGCACGGACTTGACTATCCTTCCACCGTGATCTTCCGGAAGGATATGGAACCGGATATCGAACTGCCCTTCCCCTACCCCGTGATCCTGAAGCCGTCCAACGGCATCGAATACTGGGAGAATCCCTTTGATACACAGGAAAAGGTTTATACGATCCATGACAAGGAAGAACTGATCCGCGTCATTAATGACATCTACGGAGCCGGCTATTCCGACTCTCTCATCATCCAGGATATGATCCCCGGAAATGATGAGTATATGCACGTTCTTACCTGCTATTCCAATCATGAGGGCCGGGTACGGATGATGTGCCTCGGACATGTTCTTCTTGAGGAGCATACGCCTCACGGAAAGGGAAATCACGCCGTGATCATCACGGAGCCCGAAAGTGAGCTTTACGACCGCGTCAAGGCTCTGCTTGAGGATCTTTCCTATATCGGTTTTTCGAATTTCGATATCAAATATGACCGCAGGGATCAGAAATATAAGTTCTTCGAGATCAATACCCGTCAGGGACGATCCAACTTCTATGTGACAGGATCCGGAATCAATATCGCAAAGCTTCTGGTGGAGGAATACATCGAAGGAAAGGATCCGGAGTTTACAACGCCGAAGGAAGAACACCTCTGGCTTACGGTTCCCAAGGGTGTTGCGAAGAAATACATTTTTGAAGATGAGAATAAGAAAGCCGTTCAAAAGCTTCTGAAGGAAAAGAAATATGTGAATCCCATCTTCCTTCACGGAGACAACCGGTTCAACCGGCTTCTTCGGATGTGGAAGAATCATTTCAGACAGTTCGGCAATTTCAAACAGTACTACAACTAAAAGTATCCGAAAGGAACCGCTATGAAACAATATACACTTGAAACCTACGCACGGCGCTTAAGAGAAGCACACCTTCTGGTGAAGGGGCAGTTTCCGGAGATCCGTGATACCCTGATCACCGGATTAACTTATAACTCGAAGGATGTCACTCCCGGAACGCTTTTCATCTGCAAAGGTGCCGCATTTAAAGAAGAATATCTGGTGGACGCCGCAAACCGCGGTGCTGTCTGCTATGTCAGTGAAACTCTGTACCATAAGGTCGACATTCCGGCGATCCTTGTTTCGGATATCCGCCGTTCCATGCCGTTCCTTGCAGATCTCTTTTTCGGATCCCCGGCCACACAGCTTCATCTGACCGGCATTACCGGAACCAAGGGCAAGTCCACCACAACCTATTATCTGAAGGCGATCCTGGATGATTATCTGGCTGACCGGAGTGAACCGGAAAGTGCCGTTATTTCTTCCATTGACACCTATGACGGAGTCACCCTTGCGGAGTCGCACATCACCACGCCCGAGTCCGTTGAACTGATGCGCCATTTCCGGAATGCAGTGGACAGCCATATCGATTTTCTTACCATGGAGGTTTCCTCCCAGGCACTGAAATATAACCGCGTGGACGAGATCACCTTTGACGTGGGGATCTTCATGAATATTTCCGAGGACCACATCAGTCCCATCGAGCATCCCAGTATGGAAGACTATTTTGCTTCCAAGCTGCGGATCTTTGCCCAAACCAGAACCGCTCTCGTCTGCACCGACATGGACCGGTTCGATGATGTGATGGACGCAGCGAAAGAATCCGACCGTGTCATCACCTTCGGTACGAAGGAAGGAAGCGATGTTCTGGGATATGAGATACAGAAGGTCGGAACCGAGACGCATTTCCGTGTACGATGTGAACGCTTTGACGAAGCCTTCGTCCTGACGGTTCCCGGTCTTTTCAATGTTCAGAATGCGCTGGCAGCCATTGCTGCGGCAAATGTATATGGCATCCCTCTGGAATTCATCCGCTCCGGTCTTCTCCGGGCGCGTTCCAAGGGACGTATGGAGTGCTTCACCTCCAAAGACGAGAAGATCGTTGCCATCGTGGATTATGCACATAACAAGTTGTCCTTTGAAACACTCTTCTCTTCCATGAAGGAAGAATATCCGGACCGTGCCATTGTGTCGGTGTTCGGATGCCCCGGAAAGAAAGCCCTGGTCCGCAGGAAGGATCTGGGAACCATTGCCGGGCAGTACAGCAAAAAGGTCTATCTCTGTGCGGAGGATCCGGGGGAGGAACCCGTTGATGAGATTTCAAAGGATATCGCACAGTATATTTCCTGTCCCGTGGAAATGATCGAGGACCGGGGTGAAGCCATCCGCGCCGCTATAGCTGCGGTGGAAGAGCCGACGATCCTGCTGATCACCGGAAAGGGTGACGAGACAAGACAAAAATACGGAAGGGTATATGTGGACTGCAAGTCGGATATCGAGCTGACAAAGGAAGCGCTGGCAGAGTATGATGAGGCAGCCGAGTAACTATCTGCAGACCCAAACAGCATGGCCTTCCATCTGTTTAACTATTTGCAGACCCAAACTGCCCGGCCGCAGCTCGTCTGCACTTCGTGCATCCGGGCGGCTTCGCCGCCTTCACTGCGGCGGACCGTTTGGTCCCTGCTTCGCAGTGCCTCAGAAAACGAAAAGGAGCCCATTTGCAAGCAAGCTTGCATGGGCTCCTTTTCGTTTTCTGGTCTGCAAATAGTTACTCGTAATCGCTCCAGTTGCAGTACACCGCCTGGACATCATCATCTTCGTCCAGAAGGTCCAGAATCCTCGTTATCTTCTTAATATCTTCTTCGCTGGTCAGGTCCACATAATTCTGCGGGATCATGGTGACTTCTGCGGATGCCATGGGAACACCTGCGGTTTCCAGGGCTTCACGGACTGCAGAGAAATCTTCCGGTGTTGTGATGATCTCGTAGCTGTCCTCTTCCTCGGAGAAATCTTCTGCTCCTGCATCCAATGCGATCATCATCAGATCATCTGCTGTGGTCTCATAATCTTCCTTTGCCACGATGATCTGTCCCTTCTCATCAAACATATAGGATACGCATCCTGTGGTTCCTACATTTCCGCCGCCCTTTGTGAAAGCGTTACGTACGTTGGATGCCGTACGGTTCTTGTTATCGGTAAGGCAGTTTACGATGATTGCTGTTCCCGAGGGACCGTAGCCT
>CADBOV010000174.1 GCA_902796385.1 uncultured Lachnospiraceae bacterium | reverse complement strand
GCTTGCAGATCAGTTTTATATCGAGTCCGCGGCTACCAGCAGCGAAGAAATCTGGGGAGGCCGTGGGAATCCGGTCTATCCGCCGGCAAGGGAAGAACTGGCACGGCACGGGCTTCGCTGTGACGGAAAATATGCCCGGAAGATGACGAAGGATGACTATGACCGGTTTGATTATCTGATCGGTATGGAACAGCTGAATATCCGTTATATGCTGCAGATCGTTGGCGGAGATCCGGAAGGAAAGATCTTCACGCTGCTCAGCTTTGCGGGAGTGGACCGGGGAATCGCGGATCCCTGGTATACCGGTGATTTCAGGAGTACTTACCGGGATGTGGAAACAGGATGTAACGCGTTACTGAAATATATTCTGGAGAACGAAAAAACAGGACGGAAATAAAAAAGTCCGGGAGGATTTACAATGCAGATATTACGGATTATCATGTTGATCTTGGGAGGGATTGTGATCGTGATACAGATTTGCTTCACACTTTCGCAGAGGATCGGATGTACAAAAGAAGTGGAAGCCAAAATGATCGATCTGGTTAAACACGTTGCGGGTATCGGCTCCGTGAAGCTGCCGGTGCTGCGTTACACGGTGAACGGTAAGCAATATACGGTTGAAGCGAGGATCCATGCAAAAGGCTGGAAAAAAGAAGGCACGCACCACATTTACGTGAATCCGAAAAATCCGGAGCAGATCTGGCATAGGAGCAACTGGACGGATTGTATTAAGGTGGTGTTTATCGGACTGCTCTGTATCGGGCTGTCGCTGATCAATTTTTAGAGCCTGAAGGAATTCCTGCGAACCGGGTGGAAGGTTTTCTTAAGGGGTGCAGGAAGTGATCCACGGGAAATGTATGTGAGGAGAAACGATAAATGAATTCGGAAAATGATACGATCTGTGCCATAGCTACGGGTACCGGAAGCGCGGGAATCGGAATCGTGCGGCTCAGCGGACCGGAGTCGGTGGCGATCGCCGACGGGTTGTTCCGGGGGAAACGGAGGATCCGGGATTTAAAGAGTTACACAGCGGCATACGGACAGCTGGTGCGGCAGACGGAAGGAAAGGAAGAACTGCTGGATGAGGTGGTGGTTCTTGTAATGCGCGCGCCCCATACCTATACGACCGAGGATGTGGTTGAGTTATCCTGCCACGGCGGACCTTTGGTATTAAAACGGGTGCTCAGTGCAGTCATGCAGGCAGGGGCACGTATGGCAGAGCCGGGTGAATTTACAAAGAGAGCGTTCCTCGGTGGGAGGATTGACCTTTCGGAAGCCGAAGCGGTTATGGATGTGATCGCCTCGGGAAATGAGCGTGCACTGGATGCATCACTGCAGCAGCTGCGGGGCGGACTTTCAAAGGAAATATCCGGGCTGAGGGAAAAAATACTATATGAAACGGCTTATATCGAATCGGCACTGGACGATCCGGAGAATTACAGTCTGGAGAATTATCCGGAGCATTTACGTCCGCTGCTTTCAGATTGGAATGACAGGATCGGAAAATTCCTCTCCTCGGTGAATGAGGGCAGGCTGATGCGGGAAGGAATCCGGACAGCCATTGTGGGACGGCCGAATGCAGGAAAGTCCTCCATTCTGAATCTCCTGCTGGGAGAAGAACGGGCCATCGTTACGGAAATAGAAGGAACGACCAGGGATACACTGGAGGAATCGGCAGTGATCGGGGGCGTGCAGCTGGTACTGGTTGATACGGCCGGGATCCGTGAGACAGGTGATGTGGTGGAACAGATCGGGGTGAAGCGTGCCAGGGAAGCAGCGGACACTGCGGATCTGATCCTGCTGGTCGTGGATGCGGCAAAAGCACTTTCAACTGAGGAAGAGCAGCTCCTGTATGATCTGGCAGAGCAGGACCGGCTCGGTGAAACCGGAGGAAATGCACCGCTGATCCTTCTTTTGAATAAAAATGACCTGGATACGGTGATCACAAAGGAAGAAACGGAAAAAGCCCTGGAAAATGCAGGGATCAGACGGGAATACCGGATCCTGGAGATCTCAGCGGCTACGGGAAACGGAAAAACAGAACTGGCGGAAGCGGTTCAGTCCCTGTTCTTCTCCGGAAAACTGGAAGACAGTCAGGAGAGATATCTGCTGAATTCCAGACATGAAGAGGCATTGTCCGAGGCAAGGGCTGCCCTGGGCAGGGTCCGGGAAAGTCTGGATGCCGGCGTGGGAGAAGATTTCTATACCATCGACCTGATGGCTGCATATGAAGCCCTTGGGAAAATAATCGGAGAAACCCTCGAGGATGACCTGGCGGACAAGATATTCAGGGAATTCTGTATGGGTAAGTGACCGGGAGGATTTATAAATGACACACGTTGAAGAAACCTACGATATTGTTATAGTCGGTGCGGGCCATGCCGGCTGCGAAGCGGCACTGGCTGCGGCACGTCTCGGACAGCAGACCATTCTCTTTACCGTCAGCATGGACAGTGTGGCGCTTATGCCGTGTAATCCCAATATCGGCGGAAGCTCCAAGGGACACCTGGTCCGGGAGATCGATGCTCTGGGCGGTGAGATGGGAAAAAACATAGACAAAACCTACATTCAGTCCAAAATGCTGAATGTTTCCAAGGGACCGGCCGTTCATTCTCTCCGGGCACAGGCAGACAAGGGAGAATACACAAAGGAAATGCGTCGTACCCTGCAGCGGGAACCGAATCTGACCCTGCGGCAGCAGGAGGTGACGGAGCTGCTTGTGGAATCCGTGACCGCGCCCGATGCGGCAGGTGAAATAAAAAAGATCGTGGGTGTCCGGACCTGTTCCGGTGCGGTTTATCATGCGAAGGCAGTTGTGCTTTGTACCGGTGTGTATCTGAAGGCGAGATGCATTTACGGAGATACCATCAGTTATACCGGACCGAACGGGCTGTCCGCAGCCAATTATCTGTCGACATCCATGGCGGATGCGGGGATCGGGATCCGGCGCTTTAAGACCGGAACACCTCCGCGGATCGACCGGAAATCCATTGATTTTTCGAAGACGGAGGAACAGAAGGGAGACGAGAAGATCGTTCCGTTCTCCTTTGAAAACAAGGCGGAAGACATAGCCAGGGAGCAGATCTCCTGCTGGCTCACCTATACAAATGAGGAAACCCATCAGATCATCCGGGAGAACATCGACCGTTCGCCGCTGTATTCCGGCGTGATCCAGGGAACCGGACCGCGGTACTGTCCTTCCATTGAAGACAAGATCATGAAGTTCCCGGATAAGAACCGTCACCAGCTGTTCATCGAGCCTGAAGGCGAGTTTACGGATGAAATGTATCTGGACGGAATGCCGTCCTCGCTGCCGGAGGATGTACAGTACCGGATGGTACATTCCGTGCCGGGACTGGAAAATGCGAAGATCGTCCGGAATGCGTATGCCATCGAGTATGACTGCATTTTCGCAACGGAACTGAAAGCATCACTGGAATTTAAAGCGGTGGAGGGCCTTTATTCCGCCGGACAGATCAACGGAAGTTCAGGATATGAAGAAGCGGGAGCCCAGGGGCTGATCGCCGGGATCAATGCAGCCCGGAAGCTGCAGGGAAAGGATCCGGTGATCCTGTCCCGCTCGGACGGATATATCGGGGTGCTGATCGATGACCTGGTTACAAAGGAGACGGCGGAGCCGTACCGGATGATGACCAGCCGTGCAGAGTACCGGCTGCTGCTCCGTCAGGACAATGCGGATCTCAGGCTGACACCCATCGGATACGAGATCGGTCTGATCCCCGAGGAACGGTATCAGCGATTCCTGAAGAAAAAGGAAATGATCGAATCCGAGATCCGGCGTCTGGAGAATACCCCCATCGGTGCCGGCGCAGCAACACAGGAATTCCTGCTGGCACATGACAGTGCACCCCTTCGGACAGGAGCGGTTCTGGCGGATCTTCTCCGCAGACCGGAGTTTACCTATGAGATCCTGGCGGAACTGGATCCGGACCGGCCGGCAGAGGGCGTGACGGAGGAGATTGCGGAACAGATCAACATTTCAATTAAATATGAAGGCTATATCAAACGGCAGAAGCAGCAGGTGGAACATTTCCTGAAGATGGAAAAGAAGCGGATCCCGGCGGACATGGATTACAGTCAGGTGAAGAATCTCCGGAAGGAAGCGCGGCAGAAACTGGAAGCGGTGCGTCCGGCCTCCATCGGTCAGGCCTCCCGGATCTCCGGTGTTTCGCCGGCAGATGTGTCACAGCTGATGCTGTATCTGAAACTGTAAAACGAGTGTCAGATGAGCTGGCAGGGAGTCTGAAATGCATACTTACGGGTATTGCACAGAACGGTTAAAAGTGATAAAATACGGTAGATTATCGTAGAAAAACGGAACCAAAGGAAACTGTTTATGAAGTACATAGTGATGGATCTGGAATGGAACCAGAGTGCTTACGGCCGGGCCGGTGAGCATCCGCGGCTTCCCTTTGAGATCATTGAGATCGGTGCCGTGAAACTGGATAATAAATACCGGTTGGAATCGGAGTTTCGCGAGCTGATCACTCCAAAAATCTACAGAAAACTTCATCATACGATCCGAAACATGCTGAATTACGATGAGAAGGAACTGCAGCGGGACGGAAAACCCTTTAAGGATGTTTGTAAGAGATTTCTGGACTGGTGCGGTGAGGATTCGGTATTCTGTACCTGGGGGATGTCGGACCTGTTCTATTTACAGAACAATATGGATTTCTACTATATGGAGAAGCTTCCGTATCCGGTCAAGTATTACAACATCCAACAGATCTATGCAGACAAATACGATCCGAACAAGACCATCTGCAAGCTGGAAAAGGCCGTGGAGGCACTGAATATTCCGGTGCTGGAACCTTTCCATGCGGCGATCAGTGATGCGCGTTATACCGCAAAGGTTCTCCAGACCGCGAGGCTGGGGAACATCAAGGATAAATATACGCTGGATATTTACCAGCATCCCAAGCGGCCGGAGGATATCATCAATGAGCGCCATGCAAATGTGATCGACTATGTATCGGTGGAATTCCCCAGCCGGCAGACTGCGATGGAGGACGAAGGAGTATCGGAACTCCGGTGTCCGAAATGCGGCAGACGGATCACTCCGAAGGTTCAGTGGTTCAGTAATGCACAGAACACGGAGGTTGCCGGAGGCAGGTGCTTCTACCACGGATATGTGCAGGGAAGGATCCGTTTCCGGGCTACGGACGGGAGCGACGATACGGTTTACGCAATCAAGAAGATAACACGTACAAATAAAGCTGGCTTTGAAAGCCTGAAGGAACGACAGATCGAACTTCGGGAAAAGAAAAAACAAAAAAGACACGAATCGGAAAAGAGGAGAGCGAAAGCCAGAAGAACAAGAAGAAAAACTCCAAGCAAAAAATCCGCCACATGATCGGCGGATTTTTTGTTTGCGTCCAGGATTGCCCGGGCCCGTGATGTCAGGGGCGTTGACGATTTGGTCTGTGATCTATAATGGGGTTTTCTTTGCGGTTCCGGGTTTTCTCGGATATGCCTTCGGTGTGGGGCGTACCTTCCGGATGGGGATCAGAGCCCGCCGGATGTCGGTTCCGGGAATGGTCATATGGACCGGCGATCCAGCTTTTCCGCCCAGTTTGTCGATGGCGCGTTTTGCGTTTTTCAGTTCTTCATCGATCTCTCCGGCCTTGTATGCCAGAAAGGTTCCGCCGACCCGGACAAAGGGAAGGTCATATTCGGCGAGAACCGCCAGATCTGCAACGGCCCGGGAGACCGCCAGATCAAAGTTCTCCCGCAGGGTTACCTCCCGTCCTCCTTCTTCCGCACGAAAATGTACGGCCTCGATATCCTTTAAGCCCAGCTCCCGGATCACTTCCTCCAGAAAGAGAACCCTTTTATTCAGGGAGTCCAGTAGGGTTACGGACAGACCGGGGCAGAGGATCTTCAGGGGGATTCCGGGAAATCCGGCACCTGTCCCCACGTCGATGAGACGGGGATGGTTCTTACCGGTAAAAAGCTCCCGGAGTTCACCGGAAGAAAAAAGAGGAGCAAGACTGTCCAGAAGATGCTTCTCTATAAACTCATTCCGCTCCGTAATGGCGGTAAGATTCATGACTTTGTTTTTTTCGGTCACGAGCCGGTAATAATCCTCCAGCTGACGCAGCTGTTCGTCTGAAACGGGGATGCCGGCATCCGTAAGATAAGCTCGAATTCGTTCCATTTCCGTACCTTTGTTGTTATATTTTTACATAGGATAAGGATAGAATATACGGAAGATGTACATTTTTCAAGAAAAAACTTCAAATATGAAAAAAAAGGTTTGAAAGCATTTCCTGTTATGTTACAATAGGTCTTTAGTTAGAGAAAGAGGTGCATCATGCAGAAACGAAAAATCATCGGTTGTGTACTGGCAGGAATAGAGTTTGTTTTATCTGTTTTATTTATATATTTTGCAATTTCTACAAAAGTTGTTCCAATGAAATATGCGCTGATCGCCGGCATCGTACTGGGAATCCTCCCGATCCTTGTCGTTCTGATGCAGATCAGTAAAAAGACGGGAATCGTCGGAATCGTGCTTTCGGTTCTGATCTCCGGACTGATCGGATACGGTATCTATCTGGTACGGCATGCGGATAAAGCGCTTGACCAGGTGACCGGAACCAAGACGGAGATTACGATGGTGAACGCCTACGTAAAGAAGGAAGATCCGGTTAATTCGATCAATGAAGCCGTTGATAAGGCATATCTTTTCGGTATCCTGAAGCAGGGCGAGCGCGGAAAGGTGGATGAGGCGATTCAGGGAATCGAAGCCACTGTAAATAAAAAACTGGATATCAAAGAGTTTAATTCGATCTATGAAATTGCAGCCGCTCTGAATAAGGGCGAGATCAAGGCATTTATTTCCAATGCTGCATTTGTATCCGCACTGGACGGATCGGAAGAATATGATCATTATTCGGACGGACTGAAGATCATTCTGGAGAAGCAGATCGAAACCGAGGTTACGGAGGATGAGACAAAATCGGAGATTCCGAAGGATTCTCATTGCTTCTGCGCATATGTCAGCGGTATCGATGTGGAAGGCCCGGTATCTACCAAGAGCCGGAGTGACGTAAATATCCTTGCGGTGGTTAACCGTCAGACCCGTCAGGTGCTTCTGGTAACCACACCGCGTGACTTCTATGTTCCGCTTTCAATCTCCGAGGGTATCCCGGATAAGCTGACACATGCCGGAATCTACGGAATTGAAGTATCCATGGATACCATCGAAATGATCTATAATGTTTCGATTGATTATTATGTTCGTGTAAACTTTACCGGATTTATGGATATCATTGATGAGCTGGGAGGAATTGACGTTGAATCCCAGTATGCGTTCTCGACGGCAATGTATCCGAACTATTACAGTTACTCCCAGGGAACCAACCATCTGTACGGAGCTGCTGCACTTGCATTTGCAAGAGAGCGTCACTCCTTCGGTGATGGTGATTTCCAGCGTGGACGGAACCAGATGGCCGTGATCAAGGGTATGATCGAGGCACTGGAGTCCTCACAGCTGCTTGCCAATTTCAGCGGAGTCATGGACAGCCTTGCAAATTCATTTGAGACAAATATGACAAAGGATGAGATCGGTGAGCTGGTTCAGGAACAGCTGGATTCGGATAAGAGCTGGACAGTTCTCAGTTACGAGACACTCGGAATGCCGGATATGCAGCCCTGTTACACAGGAGGGGCAAATGCATCCGTAGTTGTTCCTTATGATTCCAGCGTGGCATACGCAAATGATCTGATTGAGAGGGTGCTGAGCGGTGAGATCCTGACACAGGAAAGAGTTGATGCAAATGCACCGAAAGATTTCTAAGGAGAAAAAGAATGGGGAAAGAACCGGTTTTAGTTGTTATGGCGGCAGGAATGGGCAGCCGATTCGGAGGCCTGAAGCAGGTGGCAACCATTGACCAGGCAGGTCATGCCCTGATGGATTACGCGATCTTTGATGCAAAGAGAGAAGGCTTCAAAGAAGTAGTATTCATTATACGTAAGAAGTTTGAACATGAATTCAAACTGAAGATCGGAAACCGCGTAGCGGAAAAAATGAAGGTTTCCTATGTTTATCAGGAACTGGAAGACATTCCGGAAGGAATGGAGATCCCGGAAGGCAGGGAAAAACCCTGGGGAACGACCCATGCACTGTACTGCTGCAAGGATGCGTTGAAAGGCCGGTCCTTCCTGACGGTAAATGCAGATGATTATTACGGAGTGGAGTCCTTCAAGCTTGCATATGAGTTTCTGACTGCTGAAGGGGGCGACAGCAATACGCATGCGATCCTGGGATATGACGCAGTCCGGACATTGTCCGAGTACGGTACGGTTTCCAGAGGAATCTGCAATTGCGATGAAAATGGAAATCTGCTCAGGATTGATGAGAGAAAAGAGATCAAACTGGAAGACGGGGTCGGATATTTTACCGTTGATCAGGGTGAGACCTATGAGAGAATCCCGGATGGGGCAAAGGCGTCCATGAATATGTGGGCATTCCGGCCGGGCTTCCTGGAGGATCTGGAAGAAAACTTCCCGAAGCGTCTGGTGGATGGCGTGAAGAAGAATCCTCTGAAATTTGAGGAAACGATCTCTGATGCGGTACAGGATATGATGAACCGTGAAAAGGGAAATGTGAAAGTGATCTCTACACCGTCCAAATGGTTTGGAATGACCTATCAGGAGGATATTCCCTCCGTGCTTTACGCACTTCAGGTTCTGACTGATGCAGGTGTATATCCGGACGGACGCTGGTAAGAATTATCTGTATGATGGGGACTGTATGTCAAAGGGGAAGGAATCAAAAGTAAATAACGGAAAAAAGAAGAAACCGTTTTATGAGAGAAAAAGCGTGGACGCGATCTGTAAAGCTGCCGGCCTTCTGGCCGGAGGCTTTTTGATCGCGTCTCTCTTTTTTTCCTGGAGGATGGTGATCATTCTTGCAGATAAGCGGGTTTACGAGGGCTTTTCCCTGTTTGATGTATTAAGACATGCCTACAGCAGGGAGTTCGGCGGATCCTTCCTTGCGAAGTCCCTGGTACTTCTTTTATTCCTTCTGGTTATCATTGCGGGAGTCTGGATGATCTGCTTTGCGTTTCGTGACCAGATCTGGCCGGAGAGATATAAAAACCGTCAGTTTTTTGTGGACCGGTTCGTGGGAAGATTCCGGCTGCTCAGTCACCTGATCCCGCCGGCATTTGGAATCGTGGCGGTCATTATTCTGGAAATGAATGCCGCCTACAAGGTTATGTTTGATAAAATGAGTGTGGTTTATGACAGCTGGCAGGGATTGATGCGGGAAGGCTATCACAGATGGAGAGCACCGGGCCTGGGATGCTGGATGTTCTACTCCGGCGTGTTCCTGTATTTCTTTGCGGAGGTATTCCGCTATCTGATCAATACCCTGAATGAAGAGGATTAATCCTGCGCAGCAAAAAGGCAGGAGAGATCCTGATAGAATCCGGGATAGGATTTTGTAACGGCCATGGGCTGAAGGATCTCCACGGGGGATTCCGCCCGGAGAGAGGCGATGGCAGCGGCCATGGCGATCCGGTGATCGTTATGGGAAGAAACCCGTCCGCCGGATAAAGAGTCGGTTCCTCTGATCAGAAGACATGCTTCGTCTTCGGTCGGAAGAAGGCCGGCTTTTTTTAGTTCCGAAGCAACATCGGGATCGGTTTCCCTGCATTCCCGGATGTCCGCGCCGAGACCGGACAACATTTCCAGGATCGTTGCCACACGGTCGCTTTCCTTGATCCTGAGACGCCGGATCTCACGGATGATGGTAGTGCCGGATGCGTAAGAAGCGGCAACTGCGAGGATCGGAACCAGGTCCGGGATATCAGCCGCATGAATAATGATCCCCTTCAGTGCATTTCCTTTTACGGAAATGTCTGTCAGGGCGTCACCAACGGCCGAAGGTGTAAATGTTACCTCTGCGCCGAATTCCTTCAGGAGTTCCACGATCCGCCGGTCTCCCTGGGCAGAAGCCGTATTACAGCCCGTAACGGTAACGGGAACCGGGAGAATGGCGCCTGCGGTAAGAAAGAATGCCGCATTGGACCAATCCGCCTCTACGGTACAGTCGGACTCGTCTCTGTGATAGGTTTGTCCGCCGGGAATCCGGAAGGATATACCGGCATCTTTTTTCTCATGGAATTCATTTGAAGGCTCGATCCGGATCCCGAACTGACGGAGCACCTGAAGGGTGATCTCCACATAGGGACGGGACTCCAGACGACCGGTGATCTCAAGAAGGGAATCGCCGGAAAGAAGCGGAAGTGCGAAAAGCAGTCCGGTGATATACTGGGAGGAAATACCTCCGTCGATGGTATAGGTACCGGACGAAAGCTGCCCGGATACAAGAAGCGGATTGCTTCCCCGGGGAGAGATCCGCATCCCGTGGCTGCACAGCTCCTCGTAAAGAGGAGAAAGCGGACGGTCCGGGAGTCTTCCCTCCATATGAAGCTCTGCGGAGATTCCGAGAGCCCCCAGGACGGGAAGCAGAAAACGAAGTGTAGAGCCGCTTTCCCCTACGGAAAGGCGGCACATTTTATTTTTGTCCGTAAGACGGACCGGTTCCAGAGAGAAACGGTTTCCGTTGAAATGGATATCTGCCCCCATAGAGGAAAGGCAGGATGCGGTTGCATCGATATCCTTCGAAGTGACAGGGCAGATGATCTCGCCGGGAGCATCGGAAAGCGCGGCGGCGATCAGAAGCCGGTGTGCATGGGATTTGGACGGGATCGCGGGGATCGTTCCTCCGGAAACTACTTCCGGATGCGTCAGTACGGCACATTCGGGATTCAGTTGGATATAGGAATGATTCATGATACGATCCTTTCGGTGCAGGCCGGATTATTTTCCGTCGACTGCTTCTTTTGCCATTTTTCCGTCATGCAGCAGCTGCCACAGGGTTTCTCTGTCTTCTTTTTCCAGAGCGGTTTTATATTCGTCGAGAGACCGGATAATGGAATCCAGTTCCCGGATCAGGTTGTCCCGGTTATCCATGAAGATCTCCGTCCACATGGTCTCATTCAGCCATGCCACACGGGTCAGATCCTTGTAGCTGCCGGCGGAGAAACCGCGGTGGTGCAAAGCGGTGGGACTCTTCATGTAAGCATTGGAGACGATGTGTGCCAGCTCCGAAGTGAAGGCGATCATTTCATCATGCTTCTCGGCGGAACAGATGGTGATCCTTCCGAAAGAGCAGGGGGCGAAGATCGCTTTTGCCGTGGCAAGCGTGTCGAACTCGGTTACATCATCCGGAACAAGGATCATGGATGCGCCCTTAAACAGACCGCCGGTGCTGTGTTTATAGCCGGAGGTCCGCTTTCCTGCCATGGGATGTCCGCCGATAAAGGTAAAGTCATGCTCCGCAGCTACAGGGAAAAGCGCATGACATACATTTCGCTTTAACCCGCCTGTGTCGATGACGTAAGCCCCCGGCCGGATCTTATCCGCAACGGAGAGTACATATTCAATAATTGCTTCGGGGTATAATGCAACGAGCAAAAGATCACAGGAGCCGATCAGATCATCTGTCAGCTCGCCGTTCAGTGTTCCGTCGGCTATGGCTTCGGAAACAACAGAAGGATCCTTGTCTGTTCCGAGGATCCGGCAAGAAGTGTTTTCTCTATATGCTTTCGCATAGGAACCGCCGATCAGTCCGAGACCGACGATTCCGATGGTTTCTATTCCGGCAAGTGAAAAGTCTAATTCCATATGGATATCCGTCCTTTTTCATTTAGATTTGTCGTACTATGATAGTTTACGCTTTTCCGAACGGAATGTCCAATACTTTTTTACGTTAAAGCGAAAAAGCACCTTGCACTTTCTGCTTTTCTCTTCGGACGATCAAAACAAATGAGGTCAGAAGAAATGTATCCGCGGCGATCCATGCGGCGGGATTTGCCATGCAGGCCGCAGGGAAACCGTATTCTCCGACGAACATAAAAGCAACGACGGACCGTGCGATCATTTCAAAAATACCCGCGGTAATCGCCAGCATGGAATATCCCATGCCCTGGATCATAAAGCGGACGATATTTACGATCGCCAGGAAGAAATAAAATGCGGAATTGACCTTCAGCACAAGATGTGCATTTTCTTCAATAAACGGATCCGGCTGGTCCATGAAGAGGCGGGACAGCTGTCCGCCGAACAGGAACAGGATGATGCAGGCAACAACCGAATATACAAAGCCATAGAAAAGAAGTGACAGCATGCCTTTGTTGATCCGGTCCGGACGTCCGGCACCGATATTCTGACCGCCGTAGGTGGCAGCGGTATTTCCCAGTGCCTCGAAGGGACAACCGAAGAAGAGTGAGATCTTCTGGCCGGCTGTCATGGCTGCAACATACATGGATCCCAGACTGTTTACCGATGACTGCAGGATCACGCTTCCGATCGCGGTGATGGAATACTGCAGACCCATGGGGAGTCCCTGCATCAGAAGTCCCCGTACATGTCTTCCCGAAAAACGGGATTCGCCCTTTTCCATCCGCAGGATCGTGTAACGCTTCTTCATATAGAAGAGGCAGAGGATTCCGGAAACTCCCTGGGAGATAACGGTAGCCCAGGCGGGACCTGCGATCCCGAAGGGTCTTACAAGGATCAGATCCAGAATGATATTTAAAAGGGACGATATGATCAGGAAATAAAGCGGGGTTTTGCTGTCGCCCATGGCCCGTACGATACTGGAACAGAGGTTGTACAGGATTATAAGAGGAATCCCCATGAAAATGATGGAAATGTAGGTATAGGATCCATCATAGATATCCGATGGGGTATTCATGGCGTGCAGGATCTGGTTACAGAACAAAAGAACCGTGGTTGTAATGATCACGGAAAGACCGATGGCTGACCAGGCTGCATTTGCCACATATTTCCTCATGTCGCTGTAGTCATGTGCGCCGAAACGCTGCGCTATGGGGATGCCGAAGCCGGCGCAGATTCCCAGGCAGAGACCGATGATCATGAAGTTGATCGATCCGGTCGCACCCACGGATGCCAGCGCGGTGGTACCCAGATACTGACCGATGATGACAGTATCAACCATACTATAAAATTGTTGAAAAAGATTCCCCAGCAAAAGCGGAATTGCGAATCGCAGGATGTGCTTTGCCGGAGAGCCGGTTGTCATATCAACTGTCTTAGCCACTGAGGGTATCCTCCTTCGGGTGCTGTATCAAAATGTTTTGGTTTCAAAGATTACATGAATTATATTCCTTTTTGCACAGGTTTATACAATGAATCCATGAAAAATATCAAAAATGCAACCTCTTTCGATAGAAATATGATCGAAAAGAGTTAAATCCGGGAAAGCAGCATCTGTACCACATCCCGGTACTCAGCCAGGGTAGTGGATTTCCAGAGGGGTTTCATTTCGGAATCCGTGCTTCCCGTATAGTCTTTCAGATAAGACCAGAGCTCCTTCTGCTTCATCAGGGCAGGTCCTTCGCTTTCCATTTCCTCCCGGTATCCTTCATAGAGCATATTCAGAAAGTCGGTTAAGGTTTTCTTTTTCCGGGCAGGATCGGGGGTATTGCCCTTAAATGAAACCGCCAGCTCCGGATTACGGAGAAGTCCCCGTCCCAGCATGACTGCGGAGGTTTCCGGATAGGAAACCTGCAGCTCCCGGATGTGGGAAACGGTGGTAAGATCCCCGTTATAACAAAGTGCGGTGGCATTTTGTCTTTCCGAACCGGTTTCTTCAGGGAAATATGCCTCATAGGCTTCCCGATAAGCATCCATTTCAACTTCCCCTTTATAAAACTGCTTCTGGAATCGCGGATGGATGATCAGTTCCCGGATGGGATATTTCCGGTAGACCTCCAGGATGTCCTCCCATTCATTGATGGAACGGATCCCGATCCTTGTCTTCACGGACACGGGAAGAGGAGAACCGGAGAAGATCCCGTCCAGCAGGCGGTCCAGTTCCTTCGGTTCCCGAAGGGCACCTGCGCCCCGCTTTTTCGCAACCACCGTACCGGAGGGACATCCCAGGTTCAGGTTTACTTCGGTGTAGCCGTAATCCTTCAGGGTGTTTGCGATGGCGATAAAGGTATCCACACGGTTGGTAAGGATCTGCGGAACCAGATTTATTCCGGCGTTGTTTTCCGGAAGAATGTCATGCAGTTCGATGCGGTTCAGTACCGGATTGGAAAGAAAGGGCGTAAAGTAAGTGTCAGCCCCGCCATAGCAGGCTGCAAATGCATTTCGAAAAACATATCCGGTGATTCCCTCCATGGGGGCAAAGTATAATTTCATGATGTTTCCTCGGTGGTCTCCTTGTTTTCTGATTATGGATCTCTCGTTATTCCCTGAGAAAGTCACTGTTATTATCTATGATGGTATCTCATGTGAATGACAGGGGATATTCTAACATATATTTCTGAAAAATAATACTTGACTTTTACAGTTTAATGCGGTAAAGTGTTAAAGCGTGAACGGCGAAAAGTTCGGAAACAGAACGTAAAATCACCTTCCGTGCAGGGAAACCGCTTGACTGGAAATAAAAAATGGAATAGTCTATATCCGTATGTTTTTTACAAGAACCAAAAACGGAGGTTTGGAATGGGAATATTACTGGACATACTACTCCTGCTGGTTGGCTTTGCCGCATTGATCAAGGGTGCCGACTGGTTTGTTGACGGAAGCGCGGCCGTAGCAAGAAGATTCCATGTTCCGGGTGTGATCATCGGACTCACGATCGTTGCGATGGGAACTTCCGCACCGGAGCTGGCGGTAAGTACATCGGCGGCGATCCAGGGATCAAATGAGATCGCATTCAGTAATGTGGCAGGTTCGAACCTGTTCAATCTGCTGATGGTACTGGGAATTGTTGCGATCGTTCGCGATATACCGGTCGAAAAGCCGATTCTGAAACGTGATTATCCCGTAAATCTGGGTGTTACCGTGATGCTGATCTGCTTTACGGCACTGCCGGCGGTCTTTTCCGGAGATCTTTTTTCCCACAGTATGGGAGATGAGGTCGGAAAGGTAAGCCGTATCTGCGGTATTCTCTGCCTTGTGATCTTTGTCGCATACATTTTCTTCCTGATCCGTGATGCGAAGAAGAATAAAACGGAGGAAGAAGAGGAAGAGACCCCCATGCCCGCATGGAAATGTGTTGTTCTGATCCTTGTGGGAATCGGATGTATCGTAGGTGGTGGTGAAGCGGTTGTATACGGTGCGAAAAATATCGCGCTTGCCGCAGGAATGTCGGAGACACTGGTTGGTCTTACCATCGTTGCGCTGGGTACCAGTCTGCCGGAGCTTGTCACATCCGTTGTGGCGGCAAAAAAGGGACAGACGGGAATGGCTGTCGGAAATGTGATCGGCTCCAACATTTTCAATTTACTGTTGATCCTCGGTGTGTCTTCCACGATCCACCCGATCGGTGTGAATCTGGCGAGCGTATGCGACAGCTGCATTCTTTTCGTGGTGAGTCTTGTGGTTCTGCTGTTCTGCCTGAACAATAAGAAGATCACCCGGGGAGAGGGAATCATAATGGTTCTGATCTACATGGCGGACATGGCCTTCGCGATCGTACGATAAATATCGGTTCCGGTAACTATGGAAACCGAAAAGAAAGAAGAGGAAACAAAAAATGGATATGAAATTCATCCGTAAACTGCCGACACCGCAGGAGCTGAAAGAGGAGTTCCCCATCAGCAACGAGATTGCGGCTGCAAAAGAGAAGAGAGATCAGGAGATCCGTGACATCTTTACAGGAAAGAACGATAAGTTCCTTCTTATCATCGGTCCCTGTTCCGCAGACAATGAGGAGGCAGTTCTTGATTATATGAACCGTCTGGCCAAGGTGGCTGAGAAGGTTCAGGACAAGATTTTTATCATCCCGCGAGTTTACACAAACAAGCCGAGAACCACCGGAATCGGCTACAAGGGTATGCTGCATCAGCCGGATCCGGAAGGAAAAGAGGATCTGCTGAACGGTATCATTTCCATCCGTGAAATGCATGCGCGTGTCGTTCGTGAGACCGGCTTCACCTGCGCTGAGGAAATGCTGTACCCGGAGAATCACAGATATCTGTCGGACCTTCTGTCCTATGTGGCGATCGGTGCACGTTCCGTTGAGGATCAGCAGCATCGTCTGGTAGCCAGCGGAATCGGTATTCCGGTCGGAATGAAGAATCCCACCGGCGGAGATATGTCTGTAATGATGAATTCCATTATCGCGGCACAGAGTACACAGAAGTTCCTGTATCGGGGCTGGGAGGTTGAGACTCCGGGCAATCCGCTGGCACATGCCATCATGCGTGGATCGGTGGATAAATTCGGACGCAGCCATCCGAATTACCATTACGAAGATCTTCGTCTGCTGCTGGATGCTTACGCAGAGAAGAAGGAACTTGCAAATCCGGCATGTATCGTGGATACCAACCATGCAAACTCCGGAAAGAAGTACCTGGAACAGATCCGTATCGCCAAGGATGTTATCCACAGCCGTAAGGTTTCCGAGGATATCCGGAAGCTGGTTAAGGGTCTCATGATCGAGAGTTACATCGAGGACGGAGCACAGAAGATCGGAGAGGGCATCTACGGAAAGTCCATTACCGATCCCTGCCTTGGCTGGGAGAAGACCGAGAGACTGATCCTGGATCTCGCCGAGGAGCTGTAAGTATTCGTCCGTATCAAAGGGCAATATGAGGCCGGGTTATCCGAATAAGAAAGGGACTGCAGTTCAAAGTGAATTGCAGTCCCTTTTTTCGTCATTCGGATGGTTGGTCCGGATACGATATGCGTCAGATCATCGAATATCCGCGATTCTTCAGGCAGGCTTCAACCTCTGCATAGCCGGGGGCATGCAGGATCGCCAGCGGAGTGGAATCCTCGCGGCTGTATGATACATAGAGGTAGTCCAGATTGATATTGCTGTCTTCAACATCCTGTAGAAGCTGATTCAGACTTCCTACATTATCCGGAATCTTCACACCGATCACGCGTGAAACCTTGCAGATGAATCCGTTGTCCTTCAGAAGTTTAAATGCACGCTCGGTTTCATCCACCAGGAGACGTACGATACCGTACTCTGCACTGTCATTTGTGATCGCGCAATAGATGTTAAGGTTGTTCTCAGTTAAAAGTTGTGTGATCTCGCGCATGGAACCCTTCCGGTTTTCTGCGAAAATAGAAATCTGTTCGATCATGTTGTTCCTCCGTTTGGTAAAATCTTTAATGAATCATCCTTGATATTGTAGTACAATGATAAGGAAAAATCCAGTAACTTTGTGAACGTTAGTGGAAAGGCGGAATGGAGCATTTATGGCAGGCCTGAATAAATCACTGCAGCATTCATATGTGAAGATCGAAGCAGATGCGGGGCGGATCTCCTATGGCGGAAATCAGTCCTGGCTTTCCACGGATGCAGAGCGTTCCTTCGGCTGTGGTCTGATCGCTTCCGCCGATGTACTGCGGTACATCCGGAGAAAGGAAGGCCGGCCGGAGTCCGTGGGAGAGAAGGATGCAGATCCCACCCGGACACTTACCAAGCAGCAGTATCTGGAGGATATCCATGTTCTGTCTTTGGACTTCCGGGTTCGCGGACCCCTGGGGATCACCGGCTTCGGGCTTGCGAGAAGGATGAACCGGGTCTTTCGAAGGGAAAAACTCCCGTATCGTTCCAAGTGGTCAGTGGGGAGAAAGCGGTTCCTTCGAAGACTGGAGGAAATGTTGGACCGGGACATTCCGGTGCTCCTTTCGGTAGGACCCTGCTTCTTCCACAGAAATGAACGGCTTCCCATGTATGAGAAGAAGGAGGACGGAACCCTTTGGAAATCCTCATCCATGAACGATCACTATGTTACGGCGACGGGAATGGAAGAGGGACCGTCCGGTAAGATGGTTCAGATCTCCTCCTGGGGAGAGAAATACTACATTTCCCTGCAGGAATATGTGGATCATGTAAAGAAGTTTGATAATTTCCTGTTCAGCAGTCTCCTTTATATCAGAAGGAAGGGTCAGGCGTATGGGGAAGAATCCGGAAAGGATAGATAAATGCAGGATAATACGAAAAATGAGCTCAGAATCTTAATGATCCTGACCGGCGGAACCATCGGGACGGTTTCCGATCCGGATGGGAAACGGCGGATCACCTCCGCGGGAGAAGAGGCGGAACCCATGCTTCTTACGGCTCTCCGGAAGGAGGTTCCTGACTATACGCTGAAGGTTACGGTCCGTATCCCCTATCAGGTTCTGAGCGAGCATATGACGACCGGTCATTTTATGGCTTTGGCAGAATGTCTTCGGAAGGAGAAACTGACCGGATATGACGGGGTATTCATTACCCATGGGTCCGATACACTGGCATTTACGGCGGCTTTTCTGGGGGAACTTTTGAAGGACTGTCCGGTTCCGGTTTTCCTTCTCGCCGCACAGCGGCCCATCGGGGATCCGGAAAGCAACGGGGTCGCGAATGCGGCTGCGGCGGTACGGCTTCTGGCGGAAGGTACATTTTCATCCCGTGGAAATGTGATCGTTCCTTACAGAAACAGTGACGATGTCATGTATCTTCACAGAGCCTCCGGACTCCGGCAATGTCAGCCCGGATCGGATGACTTCTTCAGCGCTGATATGCGTCCCATGGACCGGGCAGCCGGCATGGAACAGAAGGAACCGGCAGAATTCCCGGAAACCGGGAAGAAGGAGAGTCCCGAGAGGGAAACTACGGAAAGGGATGTCCCGATCGTTCCGGAGATCCGGATCTCGCCGGATGTGCTTCTCATCCATCCCTATGTGGGGATCCGTTATGACTGTATTTCACTGGAAGGGATCCGGGGTGTGCTGCATACCCTGTACCATTCTTCCACCGCGCCGAAGGAGCTGGTCGGATTTCTGGACCGGTGCCGTGAGGCGGATGTGCCCTGTTGTATTCTCCCGTGTGATCCGGAGGATTATCATTATGAAACCACTGCCGAACTCCTGCAGCACGGGGCAATCCCGGTGAGCGGCATGACGGAGGAAACCGCATATATCCGACTTCTGATGTATCACAAAATCTGATGGGTTTTCCAAGATAAAAACCGATTTTATAGAAAAGTGCAGATAATTGATAGACGAACCGACGGAATCACGATACATTTAAAAAAGAATGACCGATTTCGGAGAGGGAAAGGAGAGGTTACATGGATATTGAGGCAATCGTAAAAAAGATGACTTTGGAGGAAAAAGCAAAAGCCGTAGAGGGGTTTGGCTTTTGGTGGACACAGGAATTTCCGGAGCTGGGGGTTCCGCAGATTCAGGTGAGTGACGGACCTCACGGTCTTAGAAAAATGTACGGCACTCCGGGAAAAGAGAGCGAAACCATTACGGCGGTTTGTTTCCCTGCTGCCTGCGCGACTGCATGCAGTTTTGACACGGAGCTTCTTTCAGAGATCGGGCATGCGATCGGAAAGGAATGTCAGGCAGAGGATGTTGCTGTAATCCTCGGACCGGCTGTTAATATCAAACGTTCTCCGCTTTGCGGACGTAATTTCGAATACATTTCAGAGGATCCCTATGTGGCAGGAAAACTGGCATCTGCCATCATCAACGGTGTTCAGGCTGAGGATGTGGGAACCTCCATCAAGCATTTTGCGGCAAACAATCAGGAGTTTGAGCGTATGTACGGAAGCTCCGAGGTTGACGAGAGGACCCTTCGGGAGATCTATCTTCCGGCATTTGAGATGGCCGTGAAGGAAGCGGATCCCTGGACATTTATGTGCTCCTATAACCGGATCAACGGAACCTATTCTTCCGAGAATCCCTGGCTGTTAAACGACGTGCTCCGGAAGGACTGGGGCTACAAGGGAATGGTAATGTCCGATTGGGGCGCTGTTTCCGACCGTGTGGCAGGAATCGCGGCAGGTCTGGATCTGGAAATGCCAGGCTCCGACTGTGTAAATGTGGAGCGGATCTGCAAGGCAGTTCAGGACGGGGAACTGGAAGAAGAGGCCCTGGATACGGCAGTAAAGAATGTGCTTCGTCTGGTGCAGAGAGGCATTGAAAACCGGAGAGATGAAGTCTTCGATCATGAGAAGGATCATAAGTTTGCAACGGAAGCAGAAAAGGAATGCATCGTTCTCCTGAAGAATGAAGGAAAGGTACTTCCGCTGGCAAAGGAAGAGAAGGTTGCGCTGATCGGCGGCTTTGCGGAAAATCCGAGATATCAGGGCGGCGGAAGCTCCCATATCGAAAGCTTCAAGGTGGTATCGGCTCTTTCTCTTGCAGAGAAATACGGTACATTTACATATAACCGCGGCTTCTCCGAGAAAGAGGATGTGGTGGATGAAAAACTGCAGCAGGAGGCTCTGGATGCGGCAAAGGATGCAGACAAGATCGTTGTCTTTGCCGGACTTCCGGATGTATTCGAGTCGGAGGGATATGACAGGGAGCATATGAAACTCCCGGCATGCCAGAACCTGCTGATCAATCAGCTGGTCAGAACCGGAAAACCCGTGATCGTGGTTCTTCATAACGGTTCCCCGGTGGAACTTCCCTGGGCAGACGATGTGGCAGGTATCGTTGAGGCATACCTCGGCGGTGAGGGCGTTGGCGAAGCAGTAATGGATGTCCTTTACGGAAATGTAAATCCGTCCGGC
Source organism: uncultured Lachnospiraceae bacterium (assembly GCA_902796385.1). Classification (GTDB taxonomy): domain Bacteria; phylum Bacillota; class Clostridia; order Lachnospirales; family Lachnospiraceae; genus Eubacterium_Q. The sequence goes on along the minus strand of CADBOV010000174.1, from coordinate 3,052 downwards.
AAGCTCGCCGAAAGCTTCCCCATCAAGCTGCAGGATAACCCGTCCTATCTGAACTTCCCCGGCTCGGAGCATAAGGTAAAATATGCAGAGGGGCTGTTTGTGGGATACCGTTACTATGATACGAAGCAGATGGATGTCCGCTTCCCCTTCGGTTACGGTCTTTCCTATACGGAGTTCCGTTATTCGAATCTGCGCGTCAGCCGTGACAGCTTTACGGCAGATGAAGGCGTAACCGTAACGGTGGATGTTACAAATATCGGTGACCGCGCAGGAAAAGAGGTTGTACAGCTGTACGTGGCTGACAAAACCGGAAGCACCATTCGGCCGGTTCATGAGCTGAAGGGCTTCTGCAAGCTGGCCCTGGAACCGGGAGAAACAAAGACTGCCACATTTACACTGGATAAGAGATCCTTCGCATGGTACGACGTGGAGCAGGGTGACTGGTATGCGCCGAACGGCCTTTATACCGTCGAGGTCGGAAGTTCATCCCGTGACATCCAGTATACGGCAGATGTAAGGATCGTCGGAAGCATGGTTAAGCCGCCGGTGATCAGTCCGGATACCCAGATCGGTGAGCTGCTGGAGAATCCCTATACCAAAGAATATACAATGGAGTGCCTGAAGCCTTATATTGATAAGTACACCCACGGACACAGTTCGGATGAAATGATCATGGCACTTGTCAGATTCATGCCGATCCGTGGCTTCAGAAGCTTCCTTTACCTTTCAAATGAAGAGGTTGATTCCATCTGTGAGGGGCTGAAGAAAAATATAGAAGAGCAGATGAAACAGGAAAATGATGCATGACAGTGAAGTAAGAACAAAAAATCACCCGGTCGGTCGGACCGGGTGGTTTTTCGTTTATGCGGAACGATCGTCGGCCGAACTCCTTCGGTCCTTGATCTGAGCGATCTTTCCACGAAGCTTTGAAAATGTGAAAGCGTCTTTATATTTTACGAAGAATGCGCGCATGGAGAGGGATTTCAGCTCCAGCGGACGGAAGAAATGGCTTTCTTCCTTGGAAGCGCTGCGGACCTCACTCAGCTTAGCGCGGAATGCCGTAAAGAGAACGACGATGTTGTATTCCTTTGCCAGCTTCTTGAGCAGACGCAGGATCTTGATCGAATGTAAAAAATCAAGAGCGAATACGGTATAAAATGTGATCATCACGATGACATACCCCGGAAGATTTGTAACAACCTTCAAAATCTTCAGCATGGGTTCATGTACCAGCAGGTAGTAGATCGCGCAGATGATTCCCCAGAAAAATGTATACAGGGGGCAGATGATTCCATAGAAGTTGAAGCGGTTGTCCGAGTAATCCCACAGCCGGATATTTAACCGGAGGATGAATACATAACCGGTGATCAGCTCGATCACTGTCATGACGGCAACCATGATGAGAAGCACCAATACCTTCGTGCCCAGGCCATCGGGATCCATATTCGGAAACTTAATAAACGACATAAGATACAGAATACTGAGTCCTGTGCCGTATAGCGGAAGCCAGGGTCCCGAAAGAAAACCGGGGTTGACCCAGCGCTTTGTCTGGCCGATGGATGGGACGAAATGCCGGTAGAAGAATTCAAGTACCCACCCGCCCATTGAGCCAAAGGCAAAAATAAATGCAATTGCTTTTACTGTTTCCATATAAGATACCAGTGGTAACCTTTCTGTATTACGCAGTACAGTTAAATCCAGTTCCGGGAACTGGGTCAATAATAAATCCGGTGCTGATCGAAGCGAATAACGGGAATCGAACCCGCAGTGCCTGCTTGGGAAGCAGACGTGTTACCATTACACCATATTCGCAAAAAAAATAAGAGGCTGATACCATAATCATCAAAACCTTATGTTGCATTATAACATAAATGTGCCAAAAATCCACCTTTTTCTGTCTATAATCCAAGAATATTCGAAAAAACATTGTCGGATTACGGATTGTAGAGTAGAATAACAGGGGGTCGCTCAAGGGAAATGTGCGGCCGGAAAGAGGAGTAGCATGCTGTTTATTATTTACATTCTTATCAGTCTTGCCGGGAGCGGATGGTTTGTATACCGGATGGATGAGAAGACCGTTCTGACGGGGATTCTTTTCTATCTGCTGTATTTCATCGGGCTCTATCTTCTTTGCGTTATATTTCATCTTCTTGTGTTTGCCATCATGGGTTACACGATCCGTGTTGACAATCTTCCGAAGAGTATCCACACTATCTATCGTTGGTACGGCTTTGAATCGCTCCGGCTTTTTATGGGTACCCTCCATATCCGGATCCATATGCACGGGATGGAAAAAATGCCGGTGGGGCAGCCGTTCCTGCTGGTAAGCAATCACAGGAGCATATTTGATCCCCTGGTAGGACTTATAAAATTTGAGAAGTACGATCTTGCTTTTGTATCGAAGCAGGAGAACCTGAAAATACCCTTCGTGGGAAGATTCATGGCCGCAGTAGGATGCCTTCCGCTGGATCGGGAAAATGCAAAGAATGCGCTCCAATCCATCCGACAGACTGCGGAGAATATCAAAAGCGGATATGCAAACTACGGGATCTATCCGGAAGGCTGGGAGAATAAGACCAGTGATCCGCTGCTTCCCTTCCGGAGCGGGGCATTCAAGATCGCAAAGAGCGCTGGCTGCCAGATCGTACTTTCTACCATCCGTAATTCGGACCATATCTTCCGGAGAGCATTTACCTTCCGTCCGATCCACATCCATGTGGACGTTCTGGGAATCATTCCGGCAGAAGAGGTGAAGGCGGCACGTACAAATGAACTGTCCGAACGGGCTGCAAAGGTGCTTACGGAATTTCTTACGGAGCATCCGGCAGATGTGTACCTTTCCGCAAAGGGCTGAGAAAACTCTGCAGGAACCCACCGGGAATCTGTGAAGAGACACCGGAAGGAACTGAGAAAAAACTCTTGAAGATAGGGCAAAAATCTGTTAAACTGGTGCAGCACTTAAGAATCAGGAGACGTATCGAAGTGGTCATAACGGGGCTGACTCGAAATCAGTTTGCCGGGCAACCGGCACGAGGGTTCGAATCCCTCCGTC
>CADBOV010000173.1 GCA_902796385.1 uncultured Lachnospiraceae bacterium | reverse complement strand
GAAATCCTCGCCCAGCGGGTTCATGATACGGATGGCCTGACGCAGCTGATGGTCTTCCGGAAGAAGCAGCTTGTCAAATACCTTCGGACTTTCGAAGGAGTAGGTCATACCGCCGTAGAATCCGTTTGCCTCAACCGTGTAACGTGTCACGCTCTGAATCAGCTGATTCACCGGAAGTCCGCCGATTCCGGCATTGATGGTGGTCAGAGTGGACGGGATCTTGTCATATCCGTAGAACCGTGCCACCTCTTCTGCCAGATCCGCCATGCAGCGCAGATCCTGACGATATGTGGGGATGGTCAGCATTTCCGAACCCTGATCATAGGTAATACCCAGTGTTTCGAAAATGTGAAGCATCTGTTCTTCCGGTACGGAAAGTCCGAGAAGCTGGTTCATACGCTCCGGCTCAAAGGGAAGCTCCCAGGAAGAAACCGGATTCGGATATACATCCACTGCACCCTTCAGGACTTCGCCGCAGCCCATTTCCTCGATGAGCTGGCATGCGCGGTTGATGGCTTCCTCTGCCAGATTCGGATCCAGTCCCTTTTCAAACTTTCCTGCAGCATCGGTACGAAGACCAAGACGTCTTTCGGAAAGACGGATGTTGGTTCCGTCGAAGCAGGCAGCTTCGAAAAGCAGTGTTGACATGGAATCCGTTACCATGGAGTTCTCACCGCCCATGATACCGCCGATGGCAACTTCCTTCTCGCCGTCGCAGATCATCAGTACATTTTCATCCAGTGTCCGCTCAACACCGTCCAGTGTCTTGAAAACATCCCCGTTCTTTGCGCGCTTTACGATGATGCTGCGCTTTGCGATGGTATCCAGGTCAAATGCATGCATCGGCTGTCCGTACTCTTCCATAACGTAGTTTGTGATATCCACGATGTTGTTGATGGAACGGATCCCCTGGGATCTGAGACGTCTCTGGAGCCACTTCGGTGAAGGAGCGATCTTAACATTCTTTACAACGCGGGCGATGTAGCGCTTGCAGAGATCCGGATCCTCAATAGATACGGAGATCATGTCCTCTGTTTTTTCCTCTGCCTTCTCTTCCACCTTTACTACCGGCGGATGGAAGGGCAGATCAAATGTAGCCGCTGCCTCTCTTGCCATTCCGAGAATGGAGAAGCAGTCTACACGGTTGGAAGTGATCTCATATTCCACATTTGTATCATCCAGGCCCAGTGCGTGAACCGCATCATCTCCGGGCTTAACATCCTCATCCTCCGGGAAGATGTAGATACCATCCTCCGGTGCTTCCGGATAAAGCTCCCTGCTGGAGCCCAGTTCTTCGATGGAGCACATCATACCAAAGGATTCAACTCCGCGGAGTTTTCCTTTTTTGATCTTGATCCCATCCTTCGGCGGTTCGCTGCCGTCATGGCCGCCTGCTACCTTTCCGCCGTCCAGAACTGTGGGAACAAGCGCTCCGACTACCACGTTCGGTGCACCTGTCACGATCTGGATCGGTTCCGCTTCCCCTACATCCACTTTGCAGATCACAAGACGCTCCGCATCCGGATGCTTTTCTACGGAAAGCACCTTTCCTACAACGATCTTTTCAAGGTTCTTATTATAAACATTATGACTTTCCACATGAGAGCCGGAAAGTGTGATCCGGTCTACGAACTCCTGGGGTGTCACATCCAGATCAGGCACATATGCTTTGATCCATGATAAAGGTGTATTCATCTGTCTATCCTCCAATTCTTATTCAAAGACGCTTAAGCAGTACCTGAGTTAAAACTGTCCCAGGAAACGAATATCATTCTCATAGAGAAGACGCATATCGTCGATCTCGTATTTCAGCAGGGTCACACGCTCCAGGCCGATACCGAATGCAAAACCGGAATAAACCTCCGGATCGATCCCGCACATTTCCAGCACATGCGGATGAACCATACCGCAGCCCAGGATCTCGATCCAGCCGGATCCCTTGCAGACCGAGCAGCCCTTGCCGCCGCACTTGAAGCAGGTCACATCCACTTCTGCCGAGGGCTCGGTGAACGGGAAATGATGGGGACGCAGCTTTGTTTTGGTCTTCGGTCCGAAGAACTCTCTTGCAAACTGATCCAGTGTTCCCTTCAGATCCGCCATGGTAACATTCTTTCCTACAACCAGACCCTCAACCTGATGGAAGGAGGGGCTGTGGGTTGCATCCACCTCATCGGACCGGAATACACGTCCCGGGGAAATGATCTTGATGGGGAGCTTTCCCTGCTCCATGATCCTTGCCTGTACCGAGGAAGTCTGGGTACGAAGAAGGATGTCCTTTGTAATATAAAATGTATCCTGCTCATCCTTTGCCGGATGATTTGCCGGGATATTCAGAAGTTCGAAATTGTAACGGTCATACTCGATCTCCGGACCTTCCACAACCTCATAACCCATACCGATAAATACACGCTCCAGATCCTCCAAGGCGATCTGATTCGGATGACGATGTCCGCGGATCTGACGTTTTCCGGGAAGTGTTACATCGATGGTCTCTCTCTTCAGACGCTCCGTAAGGACTGCGTGCTTCAGTTCTTTCCTTTTCTGCAGCATGATCTCTTCAAGTGCTGCACGCGCTTCATTTACCTTCTGTCCGATCTTCGGACGTTCCTCCGGGGAAAGATCCTTCATTCCCTTTAAGATCTGTGTCAGCGCTCCCTTCTTTCCCAGAATGGACACTCTGATCTCTTCCAGCATCTCCTGGTTGGAAGCCTCTCTGATCTTCTGTACTGCTTCTTCCTGAATCTTCTGAAGCGATTCACTCATCTTTTTTTCCTCCTGACTGTTCTTACAACATAATAAAGTCCCTCTGCCATATGGCAGAGGGACGATCATAAACCGTGGTACCACCCTCGTTCCGATACTGCTGCACCGGCTCTCATTGGGAAGCGTAACGTGCTCTCTCTACGTTATCACCTACAGGATCCTGCGGGAACTTCCCCGACGGATCGTTCAGTCATACAGCTCCGGTGTGAAATTTCGGATGCGGTTTCCGGTCCGGGTTCCAGCCATGCCCGGGCTCTCTATCACGGAAATGCCGTTCTTACTTTGCACCATCTTCGCTTTTTCTGCTCAGTTTTTACAAGCCGCATTGTAGCACAACCTGTAAATTCTGTCAAAGCTTCTTTTCAATTACTCCTCTTCTTCCGGTTCCGGACAATAGATAAGTGTTTCCACATCATTTTCACCGTATGCATACAGCTGATTCCGGATATACTCCTGCATCGGCTCCGGAGCCTGGAATACGATGATCTGCAGGAAATTATCTACATAATCACACCACTTTGCGCGGATCTGAAGCAGATCCTGTTCGGACGGATCCTTCGTGATCTTGGTACGATCGAAGCTGACATCCTCTTTCGCTGTCAGGATCTCACGAAGTCCCATGGATTTATACTGAATACCGTAGGCGATCTTCTGCAGTTCCTCGGTTCTTACAAATGCGCAGTCATACATTTCGATGATCAGCGGAAGAACCTCTTTTTCAGGATTCTCAAAGTAGTGGCAGTGATAGTACATATCCTCTTTCTTTGTCAGAGCCTCGATATCCTGATTATTGTACCAGAGATATCTGGCACCCTCGATCCTCGGACCGTCATTGTCAAATTTCTTGGCAAAGACCGCATCCTTTTTCTTCATCTTCTTCTTTTTCTTCTTCGGAACCGGATTCTCCGTCAGGAAGTCACTCATATCGGATGCATTATGGATGCCTGCATCTTCATTTGTGGTGACAACCGGTTCAACGGCATTGACGGTACGGATATTTACGGCATTTACCGGATTCACGGTAATGGTATCTCCCGTAACCGGAAGCGGACGAACCACTTCTTCCTCCACCGGCTCCTGTGCGCCGAACGCACTGTCTCCGAGATCTTCCCTCCGTTCCTCGATCTCCTGATGAAGCTGTACATCCGTAAATGCACTATCAAAGCTTGTTTCAAGTTTCTTCTGTACTTCCGCATCCTTTTCAAGCGGGAATGCGCTTTCGCCGAACGCGCTGTCTTCCTTCGGAGCCCCGGAGACATCCGGAGTTTCGGGAACACTTACCGTATCGGAAACACCTGCTGCATCGGATGCATCTGCCGTATTGGAAACATTTGCTGCATCGGATACATTTGCAGTATCGGAAGCTCTTGCCTTCTTTACAGCCTGGATAATCTCTTCCGCATCTGCTACCTTTGTTGTCTGCTTCAGTACATCCGGATCCTTCTTCAGTTCCTGATTGATCCTTGCAATGGGAAGCTCATCCGTTGTTCCGAAGGTATCATCTTCGCCCTCATCTTCGGTTTCTTCCTGAACATCCGAAAGATCAATGGTCTTTGAGCTGACAGCCTTTACCTCTGCTTCTGCTTCACTGGCCTTCTTGGCAGCTTCTGCAGCTTCAGCAGCCGCTTTCTCAGCCTTTTCCTTCGCAACTCTGGCCTCTAACTCTGCGGCCTTTGCTTTTGCCTGAAGTGCAGCCTCTACAACTGCAGCGATCTCATCCTTAACTTCGGGTTTTTCTGCCTCTTCCGTTTCCACGGCTTTTTGCTCTTCAGTCTTGGAAGCCTTTGCCGCCTTTGCGGCCTTGGAGGCTTTCGCCTTCTTTCTCTTTCCGCCGTCTTCTATATCGTCGTCATCATCGTCGTCGTCATCGTCATCGTCATCATCATCACTGCTTTTCGGAGCAGGCGTTGTAAGAACGGTTGTCTCCGCTTCGGGATCATTTCCCTGAGAGGTATACCGACGCTCCGTATACTCTTCCTCATCTTCCTTCTTTCCCTTGGATATTACCTTGATCGTAACGATCACAAGCACTATAAGAAGAATGACAAGTGCCGCCAGCAGCCCGATGCTGAATAATGTTGTAGAACTCATCTTACTGAAGTCCCAATTCATAACGCTGTTTCCCTTCTCTTTCTATCGCATTCTGTCAACGAATCTAAATCCGGCATAACCCTCATGTTATCTGTCGTCACACATAGATGTAGTATACTACACCAGTCATAATATTTCAACAGTTCAAATCATCTGTATCGTCGGTTCCGTTGAACGATAAATCCATCAAAAAAAAGAAAGAATATGTTTCCCTTTCCGATTCATCCGTGGTACAATACAGCCTATACGAAATGAAAAGAAAGCGGGACATTTCCGGACGAAACGGAAGGATCTCCTGCAGGAAAGGACTTTCAAATGGCAAAGGTTAGAACAAGATTTGCACCCAGTCCCACCGGACGGATGCATGTAGGAAATCTCAGGACAGCTCTCTACGCATATCTGATCGCAAAACATGAAGGCGGTGACTTCATCCTCCGGATCGAAGACACGGATCAGGAACGCGAGGTGGAAGGCGCTGTCGATATCATCAACCGCACCTTGCGGGAAACCGGTCTTTTATGGGATGAAGGTCCGGATAAGGACGGCGGTGTCGGTCCCTACGTTCAGTCCGAACGTATGAAGGCCGGAATCTACATGGAATATGCAAAGAAGCTGATCGAGCGCGGTGAAGCCTATTACTGCTTCTGCGACGAGGACCGCTTAAAGACACTGAAGACCGAGATCGACGGAAAGGAAGTTTTCCATTATGACAAGCACTGTCTCTCTCTTTCCAAAGAAGAGGTGCAGGCAAAGCTGGATGCCGGCGTTCCTTTCGTCATCCGTCAGAACAATCCGGTGGAAGGAACCACCACATTTGATGATGAGCTTTACGGAGCCATCACGGTTCCCAATGCGGAGCTGGATGATATGATCCTGATCAAGTCCGACGGTTATCCCACCTATAATTTTGCAAATGTGGTGGACGACCATCTGATGGGGATCACACACGTGGTCCGTGGAAATGAATATCTTTCCAGCGCTCCGAAATACAACCGTCTGTATGAGGCATTCGGCTGGGACATCCCGGTTTACATCCACTGCCCCCTGATCACGGACGAGACACATGCAAAGCTGTCAAAGCGGAGCGGACATTCTTCCTTCGAGGATCTTCTCGAACAGGGCTTCCTGACAGAGGCCGTTGTCAACTTTGTAGCCCTCCTGGGCTGGTGTCCGGAAGGAAACCAGGAGATCTTCTCGCTCCCGGAACTGGTGGAAGCATTCAACTATCACAATATGTCCAAGTCTCCCGCCGTACTTGATATGACAAAACTGAAATGGATGAACGGTGAATATATGAAGGCCATGGATCCGTAACGTTTCTATGAAATGGCACTGCCTTATCTGCAGGAAGCGGTTTCCCGGCCTGTGGATCTTAGGAAGGTGGCTTCCATGGTTCAGTCCAGGATCGAAGTATTCCCGGACATCAGGGATCAGGTTGATTTTATCAACGAGGTACCCGAGTACAGCATTGACCTTTATTCCCATAAGAAAATGAAGACCAATCCGGAGAATTCACTGCAGCTTCTTACGGAAGTTCTTCCGGTACTGGAAGCAGCAGAGGATTTTTCCAACGATGCGCTCTTTGCTTCCCTGCAGGAATTTGCAAAGGAAAAAGAGTATAAAACCGGCTTCGTAATGTGGCCGATCCGGACAGCCGTTTCCGGAAAAGCAGCCACACCGGGCGGGGCAACGGAGCTTCTCTCCCTTCTCGGGAAAGAGGAATCCCTCCTGCGGATCCGGGCTGCGATCGAAAAACTTTCCTGACCGGAATTTCTGATACAAAGAACGGGTGAAGCATCATTCTTCCGATGATGCTTCACCCGTTTTTTCCGTTATATCAGCCGCTTCTTTTTCTTTCTTATTTTCTTCTTTTTTTGCTTCTTTTTCCTTCTCCCGCTTCTTCTTTCTTTCATTCAGCTTAAGCAGTTTCTCAGCATCTTCCCTTTCCCAGACCAGATTCTTATATCTGTACCGGAGCAGCCGCGAAACCTTGTGTCCTCTCGCCTGTATCCTTTCGATCCTCGCCTCACACCACTTTTCTCTTCTGCTTGCATTCTTCAGCCTCAGTTTTTCGACTTTTTCAAAGTATACATACAGATACAGGAACATGTTCAGCTGTGCTCCGAAGAAAACCAGTTTTACCAGGATTCCGATCCAGAGCATGAACATCACAAGGGCTGTAAGTGATCCGTACATGGTGGATCTGGACATGATATATTCGATGTAGTATGTGAATCCCCATCCGACCAGAGCCCATGCCCCTGCGGTAAAAGCCGCACCCGGGATCTGATACCGGAGCAGCATTTTCCGGCCGGGCAAAAGGGTATATACCCCGCACAACATGATAAATACCAGAAGGAACGATATGATCCCTCTTGTATATACAAAGAATTCAAGAAGATATGCCCTGGAATCCGGATATTTCTCCACCAGCATATTATAAAACCGTTCCCCGAAAAGATTTATCATCTTCAGCAGGACCAATACAAGAACGAAAACCAGGGTATATAACACACTGATCCCTCTTGTAATTAAATAATTATTCTTCTTTTTATCGCGGCAGATCTCATTCAGCCCGTTTCTGATGGCCATAACGCCTCTGGCCGCAGACCATAATGCGATCGCCAGAGAGACCACCGTAACGGCCGGTTCGCCTTTGGTATAAATATCCGTGATCATTTCCTTACTAAAGGACTCAAGATTCTTCGGAAGGACGTTAACGATAAAATCCGTTATCTGTTCCCGGGAAAAAGGAAGCAGAGGAGCAATTGCAAGCAATATGTTTATAAGCGGAAAAATAGACAGAAAAATGTAGAACGTGGACTGACCTGCATAAGCGTCAATATGCCTGTTCGAATTATGCATAAAGAATTCCCTGATCTGACTGATCAATTTTTTCATCCCTGTCTCCTTCTACCCGCCGGTTCATTGCTTACACAGAAGAAAAGCAGCGAAACCGCTGCTTTTCCTGTGAATCGTATCCACATATCCGAGATGCCGGCTTCCGTCCATTGACGCCTAGCAATATGCCAGGTGGGTGTCCGCAAGCAGTTTTCTGAAGTCCACTCAAAGGAGGCTGGTCATCCGACTGCAGATATAGGAGTCCCATAAACGTAGATGTAGGTTCAAATAAAAACGGAAGTGATCGAGCACCCCAGACATCTATATGCGATTCATAAAGATCAATCTTTATATACACATTATAGTGTATCAATAATCAAATTGCAAGAAAAAAGTCTGACAATTTATTTCTCTCCACAGTGATTCAGATGCGCAACCGAAAGATAAACCGGTTTTCCGTCTGTCCAGGATATTGCTGCTTCTCCCCTGATCAAAGGACGGATATAACGGATCATTTCCTCCGTCACATCGTTTTCACTCTCCGTGATCCATTCCCTCGGAACGATCTTCGCCTTATTTGCGATATCGTCCAGTGCTGCTGTTTCGATCACATATTCATACGGTTCATCCGAAAGTCTGCGGACCGCTGCCATAAAGCCGGTCTCTCCCTCTTCCGTTTTCTTTACCGCATAGCTTCCGAGCTGCTGCGATTCCTCCAGATCCGCTGCCGCCGCAATGTGTCCTGCACACCGCTGCAAAATGGAAAGCTCTATGGAACGCACCTTTGTTCCCAGCTCCTTCTTCACCAGATTCTCAAGAACCTTTCCTACGCCGGACAGCTGCATATGTCCGAATTTATCAGCCACTGCTTCTTTTGCACTGATGTAGATGCCGTTTTCATCACGGATTCCTTCGGACACGGCAACCACTACGTTCTTGGAACGCTTCAGTTCATTCCGTACATCCTCCAGGAACCGTTCCTGAATGAAAGGCACCTCCGGCAGATAGATCAGCTGCGGTGTGATATTATACTCATTCCTTGCCATGGCCGCTGCTGCGGTAAGCCAGCCGGAATCCCGTCCCATGATCTCCACGATCGTCACACAGGGAAGATCGTAAATGTATGTATCATGCGCGATCTCCAGCATGGTGGTTGCAATGAATTTTGCAGCAGATCCGTACCCCGGCGTATGATCCGTATGCACCAGATCATTGTCGATGGTCTTCGGAACGCCCGCAAACCGGATATCCGAGCCTCTTTCCGCTGCTACCGCCGCCAGCTTGGCAACGGTATCCATGGAGTCATTTCCTCCGATATAGAAAAATGCGCCGATCTCCATTTTCTCCAGTGTGGAAAAAATCTGATCATAGATCGCCGGATCCGCATCCGGACGCGGCATCTTGAACCGGCAGGAGCCCAGATACATGGCCGGTGATACAGCCAGACGATCCGG
>CADBOV010000172.1 GCA_902796385.1 uncultured Lachnospiraceae bacterium | reverse complement strand
GCATGCTCCCGCACCGCTTCCGTAAGCTCCGCAAATGCATCCGCGAGCCTCTGATATTCTTCCTCCCGCAATGCTTCCGTATGGGTATCTCCGGAGACACCGCTTCGATATGCCAGCTCCTCTCCCGTGATGCGGCTGAAGCCTGTGTACAGAGAAGGGATCACCTTCGCCACCTGTCCGGTCTGCTCCCGGAGCACCTGAAGGAATCCGTCCCTGGTCTCCGTCAGTGGATTTCTCCGCCCCTGGGTAGGAGGCATTTCATATTGCACTCCCGGAAGCACCGTGCGAAGGGAACTGATATCCGGTGTTACCCGTCTGGCACTGTCCAGGATCTTTCCTTCCTGATCCAGGAAGATCAGATTACTGTATCGGCCCATCATTTCCACCACCAACCGCTTTTGGGAAAGATCCCCCATTTCATCCAGATGCTCAAAGGTAAATACCAGCATCCGTTCGAACTCCGGCTGCTCCACTGACAGAAGCCTCCCGCTGCCGATATGCTTCCGAAGCAGCATCAGAAAGGCCGGTGCCGTCATGGGAGAAGGCTTCGTCTTCTCTGTGATATAGGTTCGCGCCAGGCCGGCATCCGCCGACAGCAGCAACTTCACGGTGTCCTTATCCTTTTTGATCGTGATCAGCAGCTCGTCCCGTTCCGGCTGCTGGATCTTCACAACCCGTCCGCCGACGGCACGACGCCGGATCTCGTCAGCCACCGCACTGACTGTGATTCCGTTATAAGCCATGTTTCATTCCTCTTGTCAGCATTTTCTTCGGTTCCGGATACGGAACCCATAGGAAAGGGGCGGTCCCGGTCGGATCCGCCCCCTCAATGTCATACAATATATGATCGCCGCCGTTATATCTGGTTATACAGTTCTTCATAGATCTTAGCAGAATTATCCCAACTGAAGTTCTGTTCCATAGCACGCTTCTGCATAGCAGCCCAAGCGTCCTTATCATCAAAGAAGATCCGCTTGGAGTAATTGATCGTATTCAGCAATTCTCTCGGATCATAATTAGCGAAGGAGAAGCCGGTTCCGCTGCCGTCGAACTCATTATACGGCTGAACCGTATCCTTCAGACCGCCGGTCTCACGGACGATGGGAAGCGCACCATAACGGAGTGCCATCAACTGCGTCAGACCGCAGGGCTCAAATCTGGAAGGAACCAGGATCGAGTCGCAGGCCGCGTAGATCTTATGTGACAGCTCATCACTGAAGTAAATATTCGCCGAAATCTTTGCAGGATGGATACCCTGATAATAACGGAACATATCCTCATAACGGCGGTCTCCGGTTCCCAGAACCACGAACTGGGTTCCGTCGGTCATGATATCATTCATGGCACGGTCGATCAGATCCAGTCCCTTCTGGTCCGTCAGACGGGATACGATACCGATCATGTATACATTCGGATCCTCCGGAAGATGCAGCTCCTTCTGCAGAGCCACCTTGTTCTTCACCTTCTCCTTACGGAAATTCCTCAGGTTGTACTTATGGGGGATCTTCTTATCCTTTGCAGGATCGTAAACCGAATAATCGATACCGTTTACAATTCCCCACAGGGACTGCCAGCGTGCCCGCAGCAGACCGTCCAGTCCTTCACCGAAGTACGGAGTCTGGATTTCCTGCGCGTAGGTATTCGAAACCGTGGTGATCTTGTCCGCATAGACCAGACCGCCCTTCAGCATGGAAGCATCCTTCTTGAACTCCAGCTTATCCGGTGTGAATACGTAGTCCGGAAGTCCGGAATAATCCTTGATGGTATCGATATCCCAGTTCCCCTGGAACTGCAGATTGTGGATCGTCATGATGGACTTCATGTTGCTGTAAAACGGATTGTTCGAAAACAGCGTCCGAAGGTAAACCGGCACCAGGCCTGCCTGCCAGTCATGGCAGTGGATGATATCCGGCTGGAATCCGATACTGGGAAGGATTGAAAGCGCTGCCTTTGAGAAATAGCAGAACTTCTCGATGTCCCATTTCACATCCCCGTAAATATTAAATCCGTTGAAGTAATACTCATTATCAATAAAATATACCGGAACACCTTCATACTCCAGATACATGACACCGACATACTGCTGCTTCCAGCCGATATCCATATGGAAATGTGTCAGGTATTTCATATTGTTTTTATACTTTTCCGGCAGGCACATGTATTTCGGGATGATGATCCTGACATCATACTCGTCCCGATTGAATTTCTGCGGCAAAGTCCCCACAACGTCTGCCAGACCACCGGTCTTAATAAATGGAACACACTCCGATGCAATATATGCAACTTTCTTCATACCGTTTCTCCTTCTCTCCTTATGTTTATCTTCCGCCGGCTGCGGAAGCTTCCTTTTCCGATTCTTTCAACTATCCTTTATTCTATCACAACAATCAGTCTTTTCCAAACTTTTCTCCGAAACGGACCTCCAGATATCTGCGGATCATATCCGCCGCGCCGCGGATCCCCAGACGCCCCGTATCCAGTGAAAGTTCATAATGGGATACATCCAGCCACTCTTCACCCGTGTAAATGTGATAGTAATCGGATCTTCTCTCATCCATTCCCCTGATATAGTTCTCCAGTTCCTGCTCCGCCATGTTATGAATGGAGGATGCCCTGCGGATCCGGAAATCCATGGGCGCATGAACGAATACATTTACCGTATCCTCCCGGTCCCTGAGGATATAATTCGAACACCTTCCGACAATGACACAGGATTCCCGGTCGGCCAGCCTGCGGATGATATCCGACTGGTACTCAAAAAGGTTCTTCATGAGCAGCTGTTCATCCTTCTCCAGAAGCTCGTCATCCGGATGTTCATCATAGGTCTTCTTTGCCACATCAAAAAGGGATGTATCCTTGATCCTGGCATCATGTGCCACATGGCTGTCATGCATGGCACTGTCATCCGATACCAGACGGAACATCTCGCTGTCGTAGCAGCAGATCCCAAGTTCTTCCGCAACACGTTTTCCCACTTTCAGACCGCCGGAACCGTACTGTCTTGAAATCGTGATCACAACCTTTTTGTCCATACCTTCCTCCTCCTGTTTTTTCGTCCCCCGGTCCCATACGGCATTCGTAATCAGTATGTATATACGCCACCGCAGACCTCAATACATTTTTTCGCCAGTGCTTCCAGTGCGTCGATATAAAAGTCCCCGTTCAGTTCGTGATTCACCGCAAACACCGAAAGCTCCGTACATGCCAGAACAACCGCCTCGCACTCCATGCTCCTCATATATCTCACGATCTCCTGAAAAAGATGCTTGTCACCCTTTTCACCCCGTTTGATCTGGTCGTAGATGAGCGTCATCACCGCTTCCTGATGCTCCTGATCCGGATATACGGCTTCCACCCCGCATGCCTCCAGGGCATCCCGGTACAGATTCGATTCCAGTGTGCCGCTGGTTGCCAGGACACCGACCCTGCGGAATCTCCTCTCTGCTACATGCTCTGCGGTTTCCGTGATCATGTTGATGAAATGTCCGCCGGTCTTTTCCTGAAACTGATTTGC
>CADBOV010000171.1 GCA_902796385.1 uncultured Lachnospiraceae bacterium | reverse complement strand
TTGCGAAGAAAGATGATTTTGATTACATCGAGACTGTCTGGGGAATGGGGTACCGACTGAGAAAACTGTGACGGTTTTTGGTGAAAGATTTTTTCTGCTTGCGGTTTCTCGGCTTCATGATGTATCATAAAAAGTAGAGGGATCGTTTCATTTGTGTTACTCCCCATTACAGCAACAGAAAGGGGGATTCGGACGTGAAGATTACTGTTTTCGGAAAACGGCGTCGAATCATTCTTTTTTGTGTGCTGTTTTTCTTTTGCTGCCTTATGCCGGCCGTGCTTTCTCATGCGGAAGGAGAGAACGGGGAGGTACTGACAGTGGGTGTGCCTGTGGATCGTTGTCCGGTCTTTTATGAGGATGAGGAACGGGGAGAGATCGTGGGGATCGGTGTGGATCTGATGAGAACCGCAGCGGAAAATGCCGGATACAAAACCGTGTTTAAGTCCATCGGGGACAAAACGTTGAGAGAAGCACTGGATGATCCGGCGTTTGATGTGGTCATGCCTTTTGGAAGTGCGCTGCCCAGTGCCGCAGGGAAGGAAACCATCGTTTCCGACAATCTGATGCAGACACCATTTACGCTTCTTACGAACGGGCACCGGGGGATTCCGAAGTTGAACGAACTAAAGGTTGGAATGCTGAGTTCACTCAGCAGCGGAGCAGAGACGGTCCGTCAGTTGTATCCCGGAATGGAGATTGTTTTCTATGATACCATGGATGAGGCTGTGAAGGCACTTCGTTCGGACAAGGTGGATGCGCTCCTGCATAATTCCTATGTATGGAGTTATGTGCTTCAGAAACCATCTTACGGGGATCTGGAAGTGAAGCCTTCGGCCATGTTCTCCATGGATTTCCGGGCAGGTACGCAGGATACACCCGAAGGGCGGGTGATCATAGATCGCCTGAACGGTGGGATTGCTTCACTGTCAGACACCTATCGGGAGGCAGTGGTTCTCGATTATACCACCAGGAAACTCTACAGGCTTACGCTGTATGATCGAATCTATGAAAACAGATGGGGCATCGTTCTGGTCGGGCTTCTGCTGGTTGCAGTGATCCTGATCGCTGATTTCCGTCGCCGTGCGCTTCGGCTGGAACAGGAAAAGGAAGTGCTCTGGCTGGAGGATCATGATTCCCTGACCGGTGCCCTCAGCCTGGCGGGTTTCCGGAAAAAGGTGGAGGAACTTCTCCGTTCACATCCGGATATTCCGTATCTGCTGGCCTATGTAAATATCAAGAATTTTAAATTCGTCAATGACAGTCTGGGTATGAAAGCAGGGGATGAACTGCTGAGATACTGGGTTAAAAGAACACAGCAGACGTTGTCGGAGGAAGAAGCCGTATGCAGGATCGAGAGTGATCATGTGGCGGTGCTGCGTCATGCCGGTGGAGAAGAAAAACTGCACAGGGATGATCAGGAAGTGATCGACTCCGTACGGGAATTCTTCCTGGATCTCGGAAAGGAAAACCGTGTACAGATCTGCGGCGGTCTCTATGTTTTAACGCCTAAAGACTATCAAAGGATCGACGTGGATCATATGTTGGACTGCGCCCGGATCGCTGAGAAGGAGGTGCGGGAAGCAAAAGTGGACGGATATGGTTTCTATAATCCGGAAGAATGGGAGAGAGGCAAGCGGGTTGCGGACGTGGTCGGACGGCTGCCGGTGGCTTTAAGGTCCGGAGAGATCCAGATATGGTATCAGCCACAGGTGGATTATATAACGGGAAAGATCACGGGACTGGAAGCCCTGAGCCGGTGGAACCATTCCACCCTGGGCTGGATCCCGCCCGGGGAGTTTATCCCGGAACTGGAAGAAACCGGGCTGATCTACGATCTGGACAGCTATGTCTGGGAGCACGTATGCCGGGATCTGAAGCATTGGAAGGAGCAGGGGATCCATCGATCGGCATCGGTGAATCTGTCGCGAAGCGATATCCGCGAGGATCGGGATATCTCCGGACATTTTCAAGATCTGATCAAATCCCACGGACTTTCGCCAGATCAGTTCCGGATAGAGATCACCGAGACGGCATTTGCAAAGGATCCGGAGCTGCTGATCCATACCACGGAAGAACTGAAGAAACTGGGCTTCCAGGTGGAAATGGATGACTTCGGAAGCGGCTACTCCTCCCTGCACATGCTGAAGGAGGTTCCGGTGGACCGCATCAAACTGGACCTGCACTTCCTGACGGAGACCGGGGATGTGAAGAAGGGACAGATCATTGTGGGTTACATGATCCAGATGGTCAGGTCACTGGGTATGAGTATGATCGTCGAGGGTGTGGAAACAAAGGAACAGGCAGAGTTTCTGAAGGAGCGGGGCTGCTCCGAGATGCAGGGATTCTATTTCCATAAGCCCATGTCAAAGGAAGATCTTGAACAGCTGCCGGCGGAGGATTTTCAGAATTGAGCATAGAACGGCAGGAGGCCGTTGCGGATGCAAAGGAAAGAAAGATTACCGATTCGGTTCTCGGTCCGGCAACCCGTATGATGCTTGCCGGAGAGCTTCCGAAGGGAACGGAGAAGTACAGTGATTCAGACATGGAAAAAATCATGAATAAAGAGGGGCTGAATGACGATTAAAAGTTCTGAGGAAAGGAATGCCAATGCCATGCGTTTGAAACTGATCACGAAGGATAACATTAGTGATTTTGAAGATACTCTTCCGGATGCATTTTCAGAAAGAAAAGAGATTCTTGGTGTTGCCTGTATAGAGGAAACGGAAGAGGAGGATCTGGTCCTGGGAGCTTCGGTGGTTTTCCCGAACGAAGAAGAGGATGTGCTGGAGCTTCATTGGATGTATGTACACCCGGAGTACCGAAGAAGGGGAGCCGGATCCCGTATGCTGCAGGGAATCAGGGACATGGCCAAAGCAGCCGGATTAAAACTCATCGATGTCTGCTTCTGGGAAGAGGATACCGAAGAGGATGAGGCGGATTCATGGACGTTTGATCCCGCTGAGGAACCGGATGACCGGTGGGAGGACGCCGAAGAGATCCGTGAGGATGATTCCAGTGAGGTGCGTAACCTGAAAAACTTCTTTCTGGATAAAGGCTTTCTTACCATGCGTGAACATCCCATTTATTCCTTCCTTCTTTCGGATGTGACAGCTTCCGATTATGTCAGGGGGCATCAGAAGAACAAGGATAGTAAAGCTTTGGAAGTATATGAGGGGGTATCCTGGGGAAAACTGTCAAAGCAAATGAGAGAATCGGTAAGGGAGAAAGTAATGAAGGAAGGCTTTACGGATCTTACTTACCTTTGTTCACCGGAGGTCAGCTTTGTATGTGTTAGGGAAGGCGAGGTCGTTGGCTGCCTTCTTTCTACGGTTAACCCGGCAGAAAAGCTGATCACGGTGATGCTGTTCATTAATTTTACCCAGGATCCGATCTGTTCTGCCAAACTGATCGCGGTTACCGGCGAAGAGATACTGAGCAGGTATCCGGGGGATTACCGGATGGCCTTTATTGCCCTGAATGAGAATACCCTGAAACTGATGGGTACAATTCTGGGTGACAGAGAAATGCTTCGGTCCGGGGGCTACACGACCCGTGGAATACTGGAGGCTTAAGGAAAGGTGTGCCGCGCGGGCTTAAAGCGCGGGGCATGACATATGATGGAGGCGAGACCATGCCGGATTTTGAATCAAACATCGGGAAGTACAGACAAAAAAAGAAGGAACTGCTTGGCACTCCCCAAAAGAAGGAGAAAGAGACGGGGCGTACAAGTATTCTTTCAAATGCTCCGGTACAGAAAGATAAAACGCGTGAGGATTCGAAAGATGCATATAGAAAAATCCTTGCCGCTGATTTTGATAACGCGGAATGGATCAGTCTGGACGCCCCACTCAGGAAGCATAGAAAGAACATCAGTAAAGATCATAAGTCGCTGACAGGGCGGAAAAGGGGACTTTCCGGTAAGGAAAAGCTAAACAGAAAAATAGAATTTGAAGACCGGAGAGATATTTCCATGAAAGCGTCCATGGCACTGGAAGCTTTCATCGGATCATCTTCCGATATAGATCCGGATCCTTCAGATGAAGGTGTGCTGAAGGCAGTAGAGAAAGTGGATCTTTCCTGGTTCGCCTATGGAGATGGATCGGGGACGCAGAAGGAAGTGACGCAGGATAATGAATTTGTCGAAAAGTTTCCGGAGCGTATGTCTGTCCTTCATAATGCTTCGCAGCTCTATGAAAAGGCTCTTCAGGGGAACCGTGATACAGTTTCCCAGGCTCTTCTCAGTAAGCTTTCGCAAATGAATGATATGCGGCAGGCTTACGAGGACCGGATCCGGATCATTTCTTCACCCTATTATGTCTCCCTCCGAGAAGTGGATTTCGATAAGAGCACGAAGAAACGGCTGCGTAATGGTAAGGCAGAGGAAGCAAAGGAAAGAGGAGACAACCTGAACAATTATGCGAGCGCGGTACTCCGGTGGCAGGAAAGCGGTAAAAAGCTTCTTTCCGTAAAAAAAGCAGCTGTGCAGGCCACATCGGTCGAAAAAGGTGTTCAGGACGAGAATATCCTGTCAGAGGATAAACAATATGTGAGCGACCAGTCTGTAGATAATGTGATTAAGAAGATAAATGGCAAGAGCAACAGACAGTTTAATACGAGTGTCAATGGAACCCGTGATGAGGCGATGGCCTACGCCAAAGGATGGGTATTTAGCAGTCTGAAAACAAAGACCAGTGATGAGAATCTGATGAAAGAAGTGAATCGGATGAAGGACTGGCTCCGCAAGGAGCTTTCCGATAGTAATAAAGAGGCAGGAAGGAAGAATAAAGAGAAGGTACTCAGGCATCTTGACAGGGTGACCAAAGCTTTTTCCGAGAAGAAGATTTCATCGGATGTAATGCGGATCTGGCTGGACAGGTGTCTTCAGCATAAGCTCAATTATTCCAAAGACATGTATTATCTTCTTGTGTACCAGGGGTGCACCGATCAGGATGAGAAGGATTATCATAGAGATGTGGCAAAAGCGATCGATCCGTATGTGAATAAGATGAGTGGGGTGATCTTTTCACAGAATCTACATGCTGATCAAGGCGTATATCAAAGAAAAGCAGATTCCGGGGAAACAAATGATCCGGCCATTCTCCATGTGCGGCGTGGATTTAAAAATGAACCTAATGAGAATGGGAAAAAACAGGATGTGAAAATACATGTGTTTACGGGTTTGAGAAGTATGCAGCTGGATCATGGAAAGGGAGACTTCATCCATGTCAACGGAAAGAATGCAGACTACAATGATATATCCACCAGAGCATATATCAGCGCGAAACCAAAGTATAAGTCTCTTGTGGTGAAGCTTTTTACCGAAACGGTGGCTGAAGTTAAATCGAAGAATATGCGGGATGAGCTTTATTTTAAGATTTCCAACAATAAAAGCGAGAAAAGAGGCTTCGCAGCCGATGATCTGACCGTTTATCTGGGGTCAAATATATCCGTCGGGGAAAGAAAAGAACTACTGGACAAATTCTATGAGAAGTGCAGGAAAGAAGGAGAAAAGAATGGTGAAAGCATCCTGGACGGGGATAATATGATCGTTGCAGGTTCAAGATATAAGGAGGGGATCGCTCTGGCCGGAGAGCCTGAAATCGCAAACCTGCTCAACAAGCATTTTTCCAATGCCGATAAGGAATTCAATTCGACCTTTAGCAACAGGAAGAACCTTGAGACGATGCGCCGCATGTCGCAGGAACTGATCAGAGATCAGTTTTCCTTCAATACATTTGTTATAGGCATGCTTGTCCAAAGTACATTTATCGCCGGGCACCGTCTGAATGTGAAAGCCGAAACCAACATAAATACAAATGATCAGAACGTAAGGGATGAGATGAAGAAAATATTCCGCGAACTCTGCTTCCTGAATGGGATCAATCCGGAGACTATGGGAGATATCGACAACAGGACGGCGCTCGGGTAACCGCGTCCAAAGAGACAGGAACAGAATGTGATCCTTGTGAATGAAAAAGAAAGAGGTATGATATGCCAGGTATAGACGATGAATTGTTTGAGCAAAAGAAGGACATGCAGCTGAATAAGCAGGTTCGTATCGCGTCAGAATATCAAGCAGGGGCTCTGAAACAGAAAAACAGGAATCTGTATGATAAGTCTGCGATCCGGAAGGATATGCAGGAGATCGATGAGGTGATGCAGGGGAATCTGACGGCGGAAGAAAGAGGTAGTCTGGAAGTGATCCGGGGCCGGAATATGTCTTCCCTGCTGGTGCTCGAAGAAAAGACCACCGGGGATTCCAAACAGATGAAGAAGGTGAAGAAGTCGCTGGTAGCGATTGAAACCGCCATCAACGAGGAGAAGCTGGGTGTTGCCGTTACGGTGGAGGATGTGGAAGGAATCCTCGGCCTCTATGAGTCCGCCATCCTGGCTTGTAAGGAATATATGCTGGATAAGGATCCTTCCTATGCCACGGGAAAAGAACGCCTGTCTCTGGTG
>CADBOV010000170.1 GCA_902796385.1 uncultured Lachnospiraceae bacterium | reverse complement strand
TCCTGGAGGATGCAGGTATTAAGGAAGGCCTGGTGGCGGAACTGGGCTGTGGTACGGGCATCATGACACGTAGAATGGCAGATTCCGGGTATGACATGATCGGGATCGATAACAGTCCTGATATGCTGGAGGTGGCGCAGGAAAAAGAGGCGGAGGAGAAGAAGGGAATCCTTTATCTGAATCAGGATATGAGGGAGTTCGAACTCTACGGAACCGTCCGCGCGGTGATCTGCTGCTGCGACAGTCTCAATTACATTACCGATCCGGAAGAGGTGCGGCAGGTGTTCCGTCTCATCGATAATTATCTGGATCCGGACGGGATCGTGATCCTCGATTTTCATCCGACGGAGTATTACCGGGATGTGCTGGGAGAGGAAACCATATCGGAGATCCGGGAGGATGTGGCCATGTTCTGGGATAACGAAGAGACGGAGGAAGGGCTGCACCGTCTATATCTTACGATCTTCCGGGAGGGAGAGGACGGAAGGTATGACCGGTTTGATGAAATGCATGAGCAAAGAGGATATACCCGGGAGGAAATAAAGACACTTGCAGAAGAAGCGGGACTTCGGGATATCTGCTTTTATCCGGGATATGAATCCATCGAATCCGTCGAATCTATAGAATCCGTCGAACCCATCGGAAAAAATGATCCGGAGGGAAAAGACGGATCGGTGGTTGAACGCTTTGTTATGACGGCACGTGAGTCCGGACGGAAGAAGGTTCAGTCCTGAAAGATGAAAGCTCTGTCGGTGTGGAAGCTGGCGCAGTCCTGATGGAAGAAAGTTCTGTCGGTGTGGAAGCTGGTGCTGACCTGGAAGAAAGCTTTGTCAATGTGGAAGCTGGCTCAGTCATGACGGTCGGGGATCCCCGACATATGGGAAGATACCGGGGCAGTCGGAAACGAGACACCGAACAGATATACAGGAACCGGGATATGGAGAGAATATAAGAGGGAATAAACGAGAGAATATACGAGAGGATAGGAGATCAGATGGCAGAGTGGGAGGATGTGATCCTGCAGGGAATGGCTGCGGGAAACGAAGTGAGATTTTTAGTGGCATATACAAGGCAGCTTACGGAGGATGCGCGGCAGATTCACAACACAAGCCCGATCGCAACGGCGGCACTGGGCAGGACACTGACCGCGGGCGCCATGATGGGTGCCATGTGTAAGAACGAAACAGATGTGCTGACACTGCAGTTTGCCGGGGACGGGCCGATGAAAGGAATTACGGTCACGGCAAATGCGGCATCCCATGTAAAGGGACTGGTCAGGGAACCGAATGTGATCCTTCCGGCAAATAAGGCAGGTCATTTGAATGTGGGCGGAGCCCTTGGAAACGGCGTGCTTCGTGTGATCAAGGACATTGGCCTGAAGGATCCGTATGTTGGACAGACCCAGCTGGTATCCGGGGAGATCGCAGAGGATCTGACATATTATTTTGCGGCAAGTGAGCAGATCCCCACATCCGTTGGCCTGGGTGTGCTTCTGAATAAAGAAAACTATGTGGAGCATGCGGGCGGATTCATCATCCAGCTCCTGCCATTTGCAACCGATATGACGATCCGTTGGCTGGAGGAGGTTCTGGCAGGTGTTCACTCGGTGACGGAGTATTTTGCAGACGGATACTCGGCTGAGGATCTGGTACATGTGCTTCTCGGAGCAGATGCGGTGATCGAGCGAAAGGTGCATCCGGTTTATCAGTGTGACTGTAGCAGAGAGCGGGTTGAAAAAGCGCTGATCTCCCTCGGAAGAAAAGAACTGGAGGAGATGATACAGGATGGAGAACCGGTAACACTCCACTGTGATTTCTGCCATAAGGATTATACCTTCTCCGTGGATGACTTAAAGAAATATGTAAAACAATAAGTGATATAAGGAAATGCAGCACTCCGGAAAAGTGCTGCATTTTTTCATGGCGTATGATTTATGGATCCGGATGTACTTGGATTCCGGATGTATCACGGATGCCGGGGATGTTACAGGGAGTCGAACATGGATCTTAACTCAGCCAGGCTCTTTCCTGTTTTCTCAGAGATCACGGCAAGGTCATCATATTCATATTTTGCCCTGCTTACACCGTAGCCTGTGGAAACCTTCCTACGTACGGGGCCGAACGGAGTCTCGATGGTTTCCGTCTTCCGGTCCAGGATGTAACGGCGGATGATCTGCTCGCGGATTCCCAGAGTTGTGGTGTGACGGAAGATGACGCGAAGCATTTTTTCCTTGTCGGCGTTGTTGCAAAGAACCTCGATCAGTGTGCCCGGCCGGTTTTTCTTCATTCCCACGGGAACGGTAAAGACTTCAAGTGCGCCTTCCTTAAATAACTGTTCTGTCGCAAAGCCAATCTCTTCCGCGGTCATATCGTCCACATTGCAGGAGAGTTTAAGGATCGTATTCTCCATTTCCCGGGATTCCCCGAGTATGGCCCGCACGCAATTGGCAGCGGGAAAATCCTTGCGCCCCATTCCATATCCAATGGCAATGGGAGAGAGCAGCGGCATGGATCCGAAGTCGTTTGCAAAATGCTTCAGAAGAGCAGCGCCCGTAGGCGTGCAGAGTTCACCCTGAATCGCGCCTCCGTAGATCGGAATATCCCGGAGAATAAAAGCGGTTGCCGGTGCAGGAACAGGAAGAATACCGTGCGCACAGTGTACCTGTCCGCTTCCGACATGGACCGGTGATACGATGATACGGTCCGGGGCAAGTGCATGAAGAAGAACCGAAACGGCAGTAACATCCGCTACGGCGTCCATGGTGCCGACTTCATGAAAATGGATGTCCGATACGGATTTTCCGTGTACATGGCCTTCCGCTTCGGCGATGGAGGTATAAACATCCAGAATGTCTTTCTTTACGGCCTCCTCCAGACTGAGGCTTTCCACGATTGCCTGAATGTCCGCCAGGCTGTGATGCTCATGGTGATGTCCGTGGTCGTGATGATGAGCGTGGTCGTGCTCATGGTCATGGTGGTCATGCTCGTGTTCATGTTCATGGTCATGTTCATGCCCGTGCTCGTGATGATCATGGGTCTCTTCTTCGACACCATCCACAAGGACCTTCACATGAGTTCCGGTGATGCCGCATTTTTCCGCGGGCTGCATGGTATATTTCACCTTCGGAATGGAAAGGCTGTTCAGCTGTTTCAGCATTTCATCCGGATTCGGAAAAAGCTCCAGAAGTGCAGATGTCAGCATGTCTCCGGCAGCTCCCATGCTGCAGTCAAGGTATAAAACTTTCATTTTGATCGTACCTCCATATGATTGATCATGCTGGCTGTATAACCCGCACCGAAGCCGTTATCAATGTTCACCACCGTAACGCCGCTGGCGCAGGAATTCAGCATGGAAAGAAGGGCTGAGATGCCATGGAAGGAAGCGCCATACCCGACACTGGTGGGAACCGCAATGACAGGACAGTCGGCCATTCCGCCCACCACGCTGGCAAGCGCGCCTTCCATCCCTGCGATGGCAATGATCACGCTGGCATTCATGATGTCTTCCGTATGACTGAGTAACCGGTGAAGACCGGCAACCCCCACATCATATAACCGGGCAACCTGATTTCCCAGATAGGTGGCGGTCAGAGCGGCCTCCTCGGCTACGGGGATATCGCTGGTTCCGCCGGTTGCGATCACGATGGTTCCGATCCCGTCAGGCTCCGGAAGGGCTCCGAGGATTCCGACCCTTGCGTCAGGGTAATAGGAGATGGGATGAACCTTCTTTACTTCCCCGGCGGCTTCCTCGGACAACCGGGTGATCAGGACCCTGTCTTCCTTTCCTTCCACCATGGTATTCAGTATCCCGATGATCTGTTCCGGACTTTTTCCGGCCCCGTAAATGATTTCCGGGGCTCCCTGTCTGGTTCGCCGGTGCAGGTCAACTTTTGCATATCCGATATCCAGAAAAGGCTCCTTTTTCAGCGCCAGAAGTGCATCCTCCACGGAGAGCGTTCCGGCCTGAACCTCTTTTAAGATCTGTTTTGTATCCTTCGGCATAAGCATCCTCCAATGGTTGTGAAACAGGCGGCTCCGCCCTGGGCAGAACCGCCTGTACATAAGGTTCTATCTTGTTTTCCGGAAAAGAACTCCGCGAACTCTTCCGCGTGGATCGCTGATCAGAAGGACGATAAGCCAGATGATCATAGCCAGCGCGATGACGGAGAGACCAAGGAAGCTGTCATTCAGCATATCCTTGAGGGAAGGAGAAAAGTACTCTGCACCCAGTTCCTTATATTCAAATATGGCATCTACCAGCCACATGATGGATGCGCCCCAGAAGAGCCAGCAGAGAACGCCGACCTTCATATCACTTTCCGGCTTTTGAAGATACCAGACAATGGTACTGACGATAGCTGCAAAAACGGTGATCAAAAGTGTCATATGCTCCTCCTTACTGCTTCTCGGCTTCCGGAATATCCTGTTTGGGTTCCCCGGCTTTCTTCTCGATCAGGGAAGTGACTGCAACCATTCCGCCCCAGATCACGGTAACGAATACGGCCATGGTAACGCCGACGGTAGACATTTCGTGGAACATTTCCGAAGTGCTTTCCGGATCACCGGCAGCGGTCAGGAACGGGAACCAGGGTGTGATCTCGCCATGCCACAGATGTTCAAAGGCAAGAAGTCCGGAACCGCCCCAGAGGAGATTGTTCAGCCATTTCATCTTAGAAGAAAACGGCAGTTTTTTTACGGTTTCTGTATGCTCACCATCCAGTCGGACGGTTATTTCCTTTGGTTCTTTTTCTTTTTTCTTCACAACCTTTGTTGCGATGGTTGTAACGATGGCTTCAGCAGCCGGTACTAAAAAACATGCCATAAAATACCTCCTTTGAACAGGGCAAACACTATAGGATAAATATATCATATCAGCCATACATTTTCTATAGATATCGGTGATAAAACTCTGCGATTTTTTATTGGAATCGACAGGAATCGATTTGAATCGACGGGAATCCCGAGGTTGAAATCCTATCGGAGTTATGGGATAATTGAGAAGGCTGTGCAATGGATCTGACCTTGTTGCAGAATAAAGAGAAAAGAGGATAAAAATATGCTTTATGAAGTGTTGGTAAAAAGTATACCGGAGTGGACAGTGCTCCTGACCGGGGCCTGTCTTGGTTTTTTCCTGACACTGATCCTGCTCCGGAAACCCTTCGGATTTCTGCCGGTTGACGGCGGAAAACGCGTTGAGACGCCGGACGGAAAAATAATTGTGATCAATGATAAATCAAACGGAAAAGTGACCGGTGTGGGACTTGTCTTTGTCCTGATCTTTCTTCTGATGGGATTTCTTTTCGTTCCGGTAAGCGTGGAAATGCTGATCTATCTGGGACTGATGTTCCTCATGATGCTGACCGGTTATCTGGATGACGCTTCAGCGAATCCCTGGGGAGAGCTGACGAAGGGGATTCTGGATCTGATGCTTGCCATCGGTGCGGTCGTTACATTTTTATGCTATCACAGCCCGGATGTCATTCTGTTCGGGAACAGCATCCATTTCCCGGTAGTGGTTTATGGGATTCTGGGTGTTGCGCTTGTATGGGCATCCATAAATGTTACCAACTGTTCGGACGGAGTGGACGGACTTTGCGGAAGTGTTTCTATCATCACGTTTGTTGCTTACTTTATCCTGTTCAGGGAAACGACAATGTCTTTCACCTGGCTGGGAATCATTCTTTCCGCGATACTCCTGGGATATCTTTTCTATAACTGGAATCCCAGCAAGGTCCTGATGGGAGATGCGGGATCCCGGACCATCGGTTTTCTGCTGGCGATCCTTGCCATGGAAAGCAGACATCCGTTCATTTTCCTTCTGATGTCCCTGGTATTCATTTTTGACGGAGGCATGGGTCTGATCAAGGTTTCACTGATCCGATTCTTCAAGCTGAATCTCTTTAAAAATGTGACATTCCCGTTCCATGATCATATGCGGAAGAAAATGGGAATCTCCATAAAAAAAATCGTTGTTATTTTTGATATTATCCAGGTCGTGGCATGCGGGATCGCCATGCTCATTGTAGAGTTGGGATAGGCGGAAACGCGGAACGAATACAGAACGCGGATTGAATACAGAATGCGGAAAGGACAGGCATATGAAGAACGAGGAAGCGGATTTCGACAGAACTCCGATGCCGATGATCGGTGATCCGGCACCGGAATTCAGGGCAATGACTACCATGGGAAAGGTGAATTTCCCTGCGGACTACAACGGATCATGGGTTGTGCTTTTCTCACATCCCGCGGATTTTACGCCGGTCTGCACCACCGAATTCATCGGATTCGCAAAGCTGGCACCGGAATTTGAAGCCCTGAACACGAAGCTGCTCGGACTTTCGATCGATTCCCTGCATTCCCATCTGGCATGGGCAAAGAGCATTGAAGGGATCGATCTGTACGGACAAGGGAAGGAGAAGGTCCCGTTCCCGGTCATTGCGGATATCAGTATGAATGTGGCAAAGAAGTACGGCATGCTTCAGACGGTCGCAAAAACCAAGACCGTCAGAGCAGTCTTTATCATCGATGATAAAGGAATCATCCGGACCATCCTGTATTACCCCATGAGTACGGGGAGAAATCTGCAGGAGATCCTGAGGATCATACGTTCACTCCAGTTGCATGATCAGGAAAATGTGAGCACGCCTGCCGACTGGCAGCCGGGAGACGATGTGGTACTTGGCTCACCGCTGACGCTGGATGAATCAGAGGCGCGTCTGAACAGCGGGGATCCGAAGCTGGTACATTACGAATGGTATCTTACCATGAAAAAAATGAAATGAGTTCCATCCGGAGCATCGAAAAACAGGGTGAGTCAAATGATGACAATCGTTTTCGGAGGCGCCGCTTCCGGAAAATCTGAATATGCGGAGCAGCTTGCATGCGAAGGCAGTTCAAAGAGGATCTATCTTGCCACCATGCGAAAAGAACCATCTGCCGAAAAGCGGATCCAAAAGCATGTGGACAGGCGGAAAGAGATGGGCTTTCTGACAGTGGAGGATCCGTTTCTAAGAGAATCCGGACAGCTTCCGGAGGATCATGTGATCCTTCTGGAGGATCTGCCGAATCTCCTTGCGAACCGGATGTTCTTTCGGGCGGAGGATCCGGACGGCAGCGGAAATCTCTCCGGCGCCGCAGGAAAAGAACCGGACGACAGCGGGAATCTCTCCGGCGCCGCAGGAAAAGAACCGGACGGCAGCGGAAATCTTCCGGGGGACAGCGGCCTTTCCGCGGGAACAGCTGCTTTGATACAGGAGATTGAGGCCGACATTCTTGGGATTGCTTCCCGTGCGGAACATTTCATTCTTGTATCCGGAAATCTTTTTCAGGATGGAACAGAGTACGTGGGAGAAACGGAAGAGTATCTGAATGCTTTGGGGAAAATCCACCGTGATCTTGCAAAACAGTCGGACTGTCTGGTCGAAGTGGTCTGCGGCATTCCGATCAAACAGGCCAAGATTTAGATACAAAAAAGAGAAAATAAATAGACGAAAAGATTGAAAGTGTATATACTGAAAGATAGCATATGTTTTGACTTGTCATCGGAGAGGATGAAAACGGTTACAGCTTATGGGAAAAAAACGGATCGCATTATTGCTTGCTCAGGCAGATGAACCTTATCAGAATGATTTTATTCACGGAGTTATGGAGTATTTGTTGCCGCTCGGATATGACGTCTGTGTTTTTTCCATGTATATCAAGTACCAGAACAGTAAGAACCGGGAAATCGGTGAGTCAAACATTTATAATCTTGTGAATTATGATCTTTTCGATGGTGTGATCATCCTTTCGGATTCTATTCAGACGCCGGGTGTTGAGAAAGCGATTCAGGAAAAAGTCCATGAACGTTTTTCCGGACCGGTAGTCTGTGTCGATACAAACAGTGAATATTTCTATTCCTTCTGGACGGACGGTTATCAGGCCGTGTACGATACCATTTCTCATCTGATCGAGAAACATGGGTATA
This sequence comes from uncultured Lachnospiraceae bacterium, assembly GCA_902796385.1. GTDB lineage: Bacteria > Bacillota > Clostridia > Lachnospirales > Lachnospiraceae > Eubacterium_Q. The sequence continues at coordinate 6,041 of CADBOV010000170.1, read as the reverse complement.
CGGATATCGCATACCTGACCGGCAGAAGCACACATGAACATTCCAAAAGAAGATTAAGTGCATATAAAGCGGCAATGGCGGACCATGGTCTTCCGATAGATGAAAACCGGATTTTCTATGGGGATTTCTGGTATACCAGCGGAATCGGATGCGCGGAGGCAATCCTTCGGGGGAAAGATACGCTTCCGCAGGTCATGGCATGCGCAAATGATCCCATGGCCATCGGATTTGCGACGGAAATGGAACGCCAGGGGATAAAAATCCCGGAAAATATTGCAGTGGTGGGATATGGTTCTTCCGAGGAGGGACAGAGCAGTCCGGCACTTCTTACATCCACGCTTATCCCGGGGGATTATTACGGACGTTTTGCCGCGGAGTCGCTGATCCGGTTGAAGAACGGAGAAGATCCCGGTGAACTGAAGCCGGATACCGAACTGTACATAGGCGAAAGCTGCGGATGTGAAGCTGTGCCCCCGGAACCTAAGAAATACCGCCGTGACAGCTGGGAGACAAAGGATTCGGATGACGGCTTTGAATCCGTACATAATTATTTTATGGAGGATATGCTTCTTGCGAATACGCCGGAAGAATTCGGAAGTGCGCTATATGACCACATTTTCCACCTCCATGAAGTTGAGAGACTGGATATTTTCCTGGATGAACGCTGGCTGGATGAAGGACAGCTGATTGAAAATACATTCTCCTCAAGTGGTTATCCGCGGCAGGTGATCAATCTTATAAAGTATAATACGAAGGATCCGAAGAAAAATCATGTCGGCATGAAGGACATGATGCTGACCTCAGAGCTTTTGGATTTTGATGAGGATGAGAAAGCCAAATCCTATTTCTTTACACCGCTTTTCAGCGAGGAAAAGGCCCTTGGCTATGCGGTGATCGGTTACGGGGAGAAGATCGTAGCCCATGACAGGCAGGTACGGCTCTGGATGAACGCGGTCTGCAGAGGTCTGGAGTCTCTCCGGAGAAATATGGTCATTGAAAGTCTTCTGATGAAATCAGACCTGAAGATGCCGGGCAAGTATCCGAATCTGGTAGAGGCGCTCAGCAAGGTAAAGGGAAATGTTGAACTGACACCGGAAGAAGCTGACGAGATGCAGGAGGTAGAGAAGATTCTGAACGGAAATCTTCTGAAGTATTTCTTCCAGCCGATCGTCCGTGCAACCGATGGTGAGATCTTCTCATATGAGGCATTGATGCGTTCCGCAACCGAGAAGTTTGTCCCACCGCTTCAGATCATTCATTATGCCGATGTGCTGGGCAGGATCAGTGATGTTGAAAAATACACATTTGATAATGTACTCAAAATCCTGGACGGTCATCCGGATCTGTTTAACGGAAAGAAGGTTTTTATCAACAGTATTCCGGGAATTAAACTGGCGGACCGGGACATGGAAACGGTGGAGAATCTGCTGGTCAGACATGCGGATCAGGCAGTGGTTGAACTGACAGAACAGGCAGAGTTAAAGGATGAGGCACTGGATGAGCTGAGAGAAAGGTTCCGGGGACGGGGAATCGGTATTGCGATCGATGACTACGGAACCGGATATTCCAACATCAGCAATCTGCTCCGGTATATGCCGGATTGCGTGAAGATTGACCGGTCCCTCCTGGGAGAGATCCAGAACAATCATAAGAAGCAGCATTTTGTCCGGAATATCATTGATTTCTGCCATGAGAATAAGATCCTTGCACTGGCAGAGGGCGTTGAGACCGTGGAGGAACTGCGTACCGTTATTCTGCTGGGAGCCGATCTGATCCAGGGATATTATGTGGCACGCCCCGCAGAGGAAGTGCTGCAGTCGGTTGACAGCAAGGTTCGGATGGAGATCAGCCGGTTCCATCAGGAGATGGAAGACGGGCTGAATAATCTGGTCTATGTAGCAGGAAAGACCAACCGTATCTCCCTTAATAATCTGATAAAGGAAAACAAATCAACGATCCTGGTGGGTGAAAAAGGCGCGACATTCCGCGATCTTACGATCTCGGGAACTCCGAATTCCACATCGGGAATTCATATCGAGATACTGGAAGGGTTCGACGGAAGGATCACTCTGGAAAATGTGGTCCTGACCAACAAGAAGGACCGGCCCTGTATTCATATGGCCGAAAATGCACATCTCACATTACGACTCAACGGTGAAAACCGGTTTGAAGGCGGGGGGATCCTTGTGCCGGAGAGTTCAAAACTTACGGTGGAGGGAGACGGAAATCTGAAGATTCAGATCAACGGATCGGAGATTTATTCCATCGGAAATGCCATGAACAAAAAACACGGAGCCCTGGAATTCTATCAGGATGGGGAGATCTGTATCGAAGCATCCGCCATGACACAGGTGGGAATCGGCTCCGGTCTCGGCGGCCCGATTGCAATCCATAAAGGAAGATATGTATTCCGGATGAATGGGGATGATGCAGTCTGTGTCGGTTCTTTTTACGGAGACCAGCCGATGTGTATCCATGACTGCGATATTCTTATGGACATGTCCTTCTGTACCGGTATCTGTGTCGGAAGCATGTATTCATCCGTTCGGCTCAGTACGTGGAAAACGTTATATCGCTGCATCTGCAGTGGAAAACGGATTTCCGTGATCGGCACGCTGGATGGCGAAAAGGCTGTGATCAGTGCACACGACCTGATGTTCCATTTTAATATGCGGGCCGACCTTTCCACAGCATTCGGAAGTCTGACGGGAGCAACGGATTTTCAGCTGGAGTCGGCTGCGATCCGTTATAAGGTAGCAGGACTGAAAGCAATCGTTTACGGAGGAGTCAGTGAGGCTTCGGATGTCCGGCTGGACAATGTGGACACAAATATCCAGATGATGGTGGATGAAGGAATCATAACAAATGCGCCTGCGGAACATTTCCACAGAGTACGTAGTCTTTCGGACGTTGTGATCAACGGAGAAGTTGTGGAATAAAGAATTATGAAGATGAGAGGATCCGGATAGATCAGATGATTTATCCGGATTTTTTTCTATGATTCCAGGTTGACATTTGACAGGGGTTTGGGTATAATTCACTTTATGGCGCTAAAGCGTTAAATCACTAAAATGCCAACCTTGAAGGAGTTAAAAAAATGGCTATCAAAATCATTCTACTTGTGGTTTTCTTTGCGGTAATGCTGGGTGTGGGAATCTATTCCAGAAACAAAGCAAAGAATGTCAATGATTACGTCCTTGGCGGACGTACCGTGGGACCGTGGATCTCGGCCTTCGCTTTCGGTACATCTTACTTTTCCTCCGTTGTATTCATAGGTTACGCAGGACAGTTCGGATGGAAATTCGGTCTGGCTTCAACCTGGATCGGCCTCGGAAATGCATTTATCGGAAGTCTTCTTGCATGGCTTATTCTCGGACGCCGCACCAGACTCATGTCTCAGCAGCTGGATGCAAAGACGATGCCGGAATACTTCGGAAAGCGTTTTGATTCCAAGGCGCTGCGTGTTGCAGGATCCATCATTGCATTTGTATTCCTGGTTCCGTACACGGCAGGCGTATATAACGGTCTTTCCAGACTCTTTGGAATGGCCTTCGATATCGATTACAGAATCTGCGTTATCATCATGGCAGCACTGACTGCTGCATACGTTGTAATCGGTGGTTACATGGCAACCGCGCTGAATGATTTCATTCAGGGTATTATCATGCTGATCGGTATTTGCCTCGTGATCGGCGCTGTTCTGGCAGGAAAGGGCGGTTTCACGGAGGCTGTGAAGAGTCTGTCTCTGATTCCGACAGATCCTTCCGTAACAACAGAAGCACTTCAGGATGGTCAGGGACTCTTCGCGTCCTTCTTCGGACCGGACCCGCTGGCACTTCTGGGAGTTGTGGTTCTTACCTCGCTTGGTACCTGGGGACTTCCGCAGATGGTACACAAGTTCTATGCAATTAAGGATGAGAAGGCCGTAAAGACCGGAACCATCGTTTCCACATTTTTCGCAATCGTCATCGCCGGCGGATGCTATTTCCTGGGCGGTTTCGGACGTCTCTTCGGAGATGTTAAGGGCATTGTGGATCAGGAAACCGGCAAGGTTGCATACGATTCCATCGTGCCGGCCATGCTTTCATCCCTGCCGGATATACTGATCGGTATCGTAGTGGTGCTGGTATTCTCCGCATCCATGTCAACACTTTCTTCCCTGGTTCTGACCTCCAGCTCCACACTGACGCTGGACCTGATCAAACCTTTAAAGAAGAAGAAAATGTCCGACAAGTTCCAGCTGCGTTTGATGCAGATTTTCGTAGTCTGCTTCATCGCAATCTCGGTTATCCTGGCATTTAACCCGCCGACCTTCATCGCACAGCTGATGGGTTATTCCTGGGGCGCGCTGGCAGGAGCGTTCCTTGCACCGTTCCTGTATGGCCTCTATTCAAAGAACATTTCCAAGGCAGCTGTTTGGACAAGCTATATCCTCGGTGTAGGCTTCACAATCTTCAATATGTTCGTTCCGGTGATCAAATCCCCCATCAATGCAGGGGCGATCACAATGATCGCAGGACTGATCATCGTTCCGATCGTGAGCGCTATCACACCGAAGCCCAACAGGGAAAAGGTGGACGATATGTTTACCTGCTATGACAAGACGGTTGTTGTTCCCGAAACGGAGAACCTCGGCCGGTGAAAATCGTGAAAATCGGGGACGGTTCTGGTTAAACCAGAACCGTCCCTTTTCGTTCAGACCTGTCCCCGTTTACACGGGGACGGTTCTGATCAACCCAGAACCGTCCCTCCCCGCTCAGGTTCTTTTTTTTATGGAAAATACGTCGACGCTCTTGAAACACCCCTCCGATTTTGGTATTATCAACTTCCAACCATTTTATATGTCTTATGTATCTTATGTATCTTATGTATATGATTCTGGATGATCAATCGTTCTTTTTTCAAGGTTGGGCTATATCTAAGCAACATAATAACCATTTTGTTTATTCGCATAAGGGGGGATTATATGCCGAGACAACCTCGGAAGGAAAGCTCCACCGGTGTGTATCACGTGATGATCCGTGGGGTGAACAAACAGCTTATATTTCAAAAGACAAATGACTATCATTACTTTCTCAGAATTGTCGCGGATTGTAAGGAGGAGTTGCCGTTTCAATTGTACGCGTTCTGCCTGATGCCGAACCACGTGCATCTGCTCATGCGGGCGGATTTCGGTAAGCTCAGTCACATCATGCAGAGCATCGAGACAAAATATGCCACGTGGTTCAATCGTAAAAATGAGCGCGTCGGACATTTGTTTCAGGATCGATTCCTGAGTGAAGTGGTGGAGGACGAGAGGTACTTTCTGACAGTGCTCCGTTATATCCATCAGAACCCGGTGAAGGCTATGCTGATGCAGGAAGCCGACGGGTATCCCTTCAGCAGCTACCCGGGATATTTCACGAATCAGCCGTTGATCGACAGCAACATGATTCTGAATTACATCACCAAAAAGCAGTTCTATGAATTCCACGGCGAGGAGTCGGATGATGAGTGCATGGACATCGACAATGTCATCGTTCGATTGACGGATTCACAGGCGATGAAGATCACATTTGAAATTACGAAAATGGATTCGCTGGATGAATTCTTACTGCTGCCGAGTGAAGTGAGGATGACCTACGTAAAGCAGCTCTACGATGCCAGACTGACGAAGGCACAGATCCATCGGTGCACCGGACTGAGTTACAGAAAAATCAATAAAGTCCTAAAGGAGGAGTGAGTCGGAAGGGACGGTTCTGAGTTAACCAGAACCGTCCCTGATTTTCGCCGGGCCCTGAGTTGAGAGGGACGGTTCTGGGGTGATCAGAACCGTCCCCGATTTTCGGGCACAAAAAAACCCCGGTACATTGCCGAGGTCTTAAGCTGGGGTACAAGGATTCGAACCTTGAAATGACGGAGTCAGAGTCCGTTGCCTTACCATTTGGCGATACCCCAATATTCTGTTTATTGTACTGATCTTCCTATGCTTTTCAGCCCATTTTTTCAGCGCATGTTGTATTATATACAACTGCGCCAAAAAAATCAAGCTTTTTTTATTT